>CANJOG010000144.1 GCA_947475475.1 Acetobacteraceae bacterium | reverse complement strand
GCGCCGCTCCCGGCACGGCCATCATGGACATTGCCAGGCGTCACCGAGAGCTCCTCCACGATCGCCGTGTCGGCGTCGGCAGCCACATGGGCTTTGAACCCGTGGATGGCCTTACGTTTCCGGTGACCTGCCCAGGCAGCTTCGCCGTCCTGATGGCTGGCGGACGCAATCACCGTTGCGTCGATTAGCGTGCCGGTCTTCACCGTCACGGCCAATGCCTTGAGTTGAAGGGTGACTTCGTCGAACAACCTCTTGTCCAGGCTCCGCATGAGAAGTTCTCTACGAAACCGTACGAAGGCTGTGCGTTCCGGTGTCGCCTCATCGGCAGAAAACGCGCAGAACCGTCTGAAGGAGGCCCGATCTTCCAGAGCTTCGGCGAGCTTCACATCCGAAAGATCATACCATACGGAAATCAGCATTGCTTTGAATAGGGCCAAAGGTGGCCAGGCGGGCTCACCCTTCGCGGCTGAATGGATATCGGCGAGTTGGTGATCGATCCGCGTCCAGTCGATCAATCCTGCCAGACTATCCAAAGATGAGCGCCCCGAAGTACGAACTCTCCCGAACTTGAAGACATCCTGGCCAATCCTACGACGCCCCATGATCTGTCACCCAATCCACTGAACAGACCAAGAGAATCACGAACCAATCAGACCGTCCAGCAATACCCGCGCACAGGTCTCATTACACTCTTAACCGCTTGTGGATCGGAGAAGCTGGCGGATGCGGATGCGCAGTCCGAGGGGAAGCACGTGCCGGTAGAGCCTCCGCGCCGCCTGTTCGAGGCGTGCAGTGGGCGTCTCCTGCGTCGAGCCGAGGTCCCGGGCAATCTTGCGCCATGCTCGATCCGCCTGACTGGGCAGTAGCTCTTCAAGCCACGCCGCGGTCGCGGCGGGCAGACACTCCGGCGGTGGTGACGACTCGGCGCAGGCCTCGGCGTAGATGGTGAGATGCGCCTCGGCATAGGCTGCGGCGCCGGCCTGCTCGCGGAGTGAAGCGGAGACCTGGGCGGCATCGACCGGATCGTACCCACCGATCGCGGTCCGCATAGCGTCAAGGCTCGCTGGGCGGTTAAGTAAGCCGGCCCCGAAATTTAGCCGGCGCCAAGCTGGCAAGTTCGCCGTCGTCAGCAAGCCGGCGAAGCCGCGCCCGTCCACGACGACGACGGAGCAGCCGACGAAGGCAGCTTCGAGCGCCATGCGGGCGGTGGCGAAGACAATGTCGTAGGCGGGCAGTTCCTCTTCGAGGCGATCTGTGACGCGCCCGGTGGCTGGTCCCAGCAGATCAAGGGCGATCCCGGCCTCCGCGCAGGCCTCGCGCACCAGGGCTTCATGCCCGCCGGCCTTGGCGAGCAGCAGGGCGCGGAGAGGGCGTGCAGGCAACGGCGGCCGCGGCCGGAAGCGTTCCGCGTCCACGGCGTTGAGCACCACCTGCAGCCGTTCACGCGGAACTCCGCGGGAGAGGCAGAGTTCCGCGCAGAGGTCATCCACCGCGATCCAGCGCCGGATCTGCGGATGCAATCGTGGCGCCTCCACCTCAAAAAACGCGCTATGGCAGGCATAGACCACAGGCGTCGCAGGAAAAGCGGCCATTGCCATCAGCGCTGGCGTCACATGCTGGGCATGGATCACGTCCGGTGTGGCGGGTAGTGCCGCGAGGCGGTCCACCACCAGGTGTCCGCGTCGTCGCATCCGCTCTGCCTGGGGGCCGACGGTCGGCGCATAGAGCATAGGCTGATGGCCAGCGCGCCGGAGACCGTCGGCGAGCAATTCCACAACGGCTTCGGATCCTGAGCCCTTCGAAATATAGAGGTTCGTTATGAGCACGCGCATGCCGAGGGGGTCCTCAGTTGAAGTGGAGTCGATACCAGCCTAGACGACAGCTATGGATACCCACCACCCCCATGCGGGGTCCACTCCCTTTCTGATTTTAGCCCATCCTGGTCACGAATTGCGCCTGTTCCATTGGATGGAGCGGATGCGACCGCGTGTTTTTCTGCTGACCGACGGGTCGGGCGGCGCCGCGCTCCCGCGCACGCACTATTCCGCCGCGACGATCGCGGCGGCTGGCGCGAGTGCAGGCGGGCTTTTTGGCTGGAAGCCTGACAAGGCGTGGTACGCGGCCCTGCTGTCTGGCGATGCCGCACCCTTCGCTGAGGCGCTGGACTGTATCGAGGCGGAAGCGGGTGAGCTGAGGCCGCAGCTTCTGGTGACCGATGCGGTGGATGGCTACAACCCCATGCACGACCTGTGCGCGGCGCTCGGTGCGGCGCTGCGCTATCGACTTGCAGCGGCCGGCGCGCCGGTGCAGCACCTCGTCAGCATGGCAGTCGATAGCCAGGATCCACCGCCACCGGCCGAACGACTGCACCTCTCCCCTCAAGCGGCGCGCCGCAAGCAAGGGGCCGTGGCCGACTATACGCCTCTAGCGGACGAGACTTGCGCTCTGCTGACGTTACGGCCTGACGCCCTGGAGGTCGAAGTGCTGCGGCAACCCAATTTCGCCTGGGCCGCCGATTGGACGCCACTTTGGGAGGCAATCGGCCGAGAGCGCGTTGCCACCGGACTCTACCCGGACGCGATCTCCTATGCGCGCCATGTGCGGCCCATCGCTCTCTCGCTCGGGGCAGTGGCTGGGCTGAAGTTGCCCCGCTTGCTTGGACACATCTGATAGGCTGAAGGTAGGCGTGCGCCGCCGGCTTCATGGGGGCTGAGGCGACCCAGCAGAGTCGTGCTCTTCGCGAAGCTGCTGACCAAGTCGAACGCTGGGATGTCCGCGATAGCGAGCAGACCACACAGATCGTCCGGTCGATCGTTCATCGGGTGGACGTACATCTGGATCGCATCGCCCTGCACATATCTCCGCCCGCACTGGCAGAGCTGCTCGGGGCGCTGAATGCCGCAGCCGACAATGTGCAGCCCGAAAGCTACACCATCGCCGTGCCATCCCCACTGAAGCGAACCGGGAAGGAGACTCGCCTGGTTGTGGGCAGCAGCACTCCGTCTCAGGTCGACCCGGCACTGATCCGCATGCTCGGCCAGGCGGTCCGATTCAAGGACGAGGTCCTGAAATCCGCCGACTTCGGCATCGCCGCCCTAGGCGAACGCGCCGGTATCTCGGGCTCGCACTTCACGACCGTGATGCGCCTTGGCTTCCTGGCACCGGATATCATCACCGCCATTGCCCAGGGACGTCAGCCAGCCGGGCTGAACGCCATCACCCTGTCGCGGCGGATCGATCTGCCTCTGCTCTGGGAAGACCAGCGTCGCGTGCTCAGCTTCGCCCAATCCGAAGCCTGACGCCCGGGCAGCACCATGCGCCAGCCCATGTACATACCCCAGCATCGACGTATTCGGCGTGGCGCAACAATGGCCGAAAGAGACGTGGAGCCTATTTGGCGTCAGAAGGCCCGCCGCATGCGTCTCTCACCACGCCAGCCCAGCCGGCCTCACAAAGAGCCCGGCAAACACCGGCCACTTCCGGAGGTGTCCGGAAGTCCGTCATTTCACCGAAATCGACAACAAAAGTGGCTGCCCTTCCTGAACACATATCGAACCATGTGTCTCGCACCGGAGCCGGCGTTCCGGGACGTCCTGGAGGAAATCCGGGATATGCGGCTGGCTGCCTGAAGGCCATCATCACCTGTTTAGCGATCAATTAACACTTTGCGACTCGGGGTGTCACCTGATACCTAGACACAAAACAAGGGAGACCCACCTATGGACGGGGAAAAATTCGGCGCGTTCGTTCGTCGGGAGCGAGAGGCTAAGGAGATTGGCTTGAGGGAGATGGCAAAATTGATCGACGTGAGTCCGACCTACCTGTCGAAGATTGAGCGAGACGAGTTCCCGCCGCCGGCGGAGGACAGGGTAAAGGCCATCGCGAAGATCATTGGGTGCGATGCCGATGATCTGCTTGCGCGGGCTGGCCGGGTGGCGACGGACCTCTCCGATATAATCAAGCGTCACCCGGTCGAACTGGCCGCGCTTCTGCGGACCACCAAAGGACTGAGCGCCGGTGATATCGCCGGACTGGCTCGGCGGGCGCAAAAGGCAAAAGACGAGTGATGGCTTAGGCGACCTAATTGACGACGCAAAGGAGGATGACCGCGTGATGGCTAAATTCGTGCCCTACCTTCCCAAGGAGCATATCGAGCGCGACGCGGCAGCGCTGTTGGCAGAATATGAACAGCGACGAGGCGTCGCAATCCAACCGCCGATACCCATCGATGATATCGTCGAGAAGCACCTCAAACTCAGGATCGAGTTTGATGACATCCACCGCCGGTACGACGTGCCGCGTGGTCCCGAGGGGGATGCAGACATTCTCGGTGCGATGTTCTTCGACGAAGGTAAAATCGTGATCGACGAAAGTCTCGATCCGGAGGAGAGCCCGTCAAAGGAGGGCCGTTATCGCTTCACGCTTGCGCACGAGGGCGGGGGACATTGGCGTCTGCACCGTCATCTGTTTGCCAAGAATCCAGCACAGGCGACCCTGTTCGGTGGACCGGCTGCGCCATCGGTGGTCTGCCGTTCCAGCCAGGTTAAGGAGCCAGTGGAATGGCAGGCTGACTTCTATGCCTCGTGCCTACTGATGCCTCGCAAGCAGGTATTGGCTGTGTGGGCGGAGATGTTTCCGGATCGCAAGCCGCGCGTTCTTCAGTCTTATTCTCCGATCGACCATCCATTCGTAGAGGTCCCGCGAGGCGGGCAGCAAACCGGCGACGTCGACAACGCCGAATCCGATGAGAATGCGCTCGACCGTGTCGCTCGGCCGCTCGCCGGGCGCTTCCTCGTTTCGGCGATCGCGATGCGTATCCGTCTGGAGACGCTTGGCCTGTTGCTTCGTGATGTTCCGCAGCAGCGGATTCTCACAAGCGGTGTTTAGCCCCTTTTTTGAGGAAAACGTAAAGTGTCAACTGGACAGATCGCTATCATGCAGGCGGCGCGGGATGGAGAATTCGAGACACGCGACTTCTATCTCGCCTGTTTCTTGCGCTGCACGGGCTACGACCTCCTCGACTTACGCGCTGACGGTCGCCGTAGGGTCTTCATCTTCCGCGATCGTTCGACGCGGCGTGATGACGTGCTGGCGTTTTATGGCGACGGGACCGTCGTCCCGCCGCTGGCTTTCTGCTCAACGATCAAAGACATGAAGGCGCTGCTGCACAATGCATAACGAACCCATCCAGACTGATGTCGGGAAGTCCGGCGGGCCGCAATTCCGTGAGGCATTCGAACGGCTTCTTCAGATCGTGATCGACGGGCTTCGTCATGGCCACTTCCGTTGCACAATTTCAAGCAGCATTGGCAAGGGAAACCGACGCGAACTTATGATCGAGGCCGGAAAGTCGGACAAGTTCACGATCCCGGAGGAAGAACTGCCGCGCTGATGTCACGCTTATAGCGGCGATTCCTGCGATGGGGACGCCACTGATGCAAATCTCATCAAGGTCTAGCGTCATCGGTGGGATTCCGAGACGGGAGGCCAGGGGCACGGAGCGGCGCAAAGCCGACCGTGATGTCTTCGGTGAAACCATCACGTGCAGCAAACGACAATCCCATCGATCGCATAGGCCAGGTTTGGCAGTCGCGCCTCGGGCGTGATTTGAGCCGCGAGGACACACGGCAAATCGCCGAGAACGTCACAGGCTTCTTCAAAATCCTCGCCGAATGGGCGCTTGCCGAGGCGCCTTCCCCGGCGAACGACCCCGGCAAACCCGCAGTCTCCGTTACCGAGGGGGCAGGCCATGACCTCTGAGAACGTCGAGGCGGCAATGCCGTGGAGCGCGATGACGGTTTTGCCAACCGAACCCGTGGAAGCAGGTAAAGG
>CANJOG010000143.1 GCA_947475475.1 Acetobacteraceae bacterium | reverse complement strand
GAATAAGCGTTGTGGACCCGGGGGCAGTGCCCGGCGCCTCCACCATTCAGCCCAGGGGACTCAACACCCTCCGGGCCTTATGGGGGCGAAACAGGCTCGACACGCGTGGTAAAGACTCATCTTTTGCCCGGCATGGTTCCGCCGTCATCGGGCCATTTCTACGTGCCAACGACAATCAGGCACTCGCTGTCGCTGCATAAGCGATAAGCGCGGTCCGGGGGGTACCGGGCAACAGAAACCCCCCACTTTCCCACACCGGCACGATACAGGACCGCTCGCGCCTATCTTCCGCCATCCGCCGGGTCGGGCTATGGGTTCGCCGGCTGCACAGGACGAGACGACATGCAGGATGAAAGCGGTCAGCCCCCGGGCGATGTGCCGGAAAGCAAGCTGCCATACGATGACTGGACCGAGGACGCGCTGCGCCATGTGGTGCGCCGCGCGATCGAGTTCGCCTCCAAGGCCGGGCTGCCAGGTGCGCATCATTTCTACGTCACCTTCCGCACCGACTTCCCAGGCGTCGCCATCCCGCCGCATCTGCGCGCCAAATATCCACGTGAGATGACCATCGTGCTCCAGCACCAGTTCTGGGACCTCAGATACGAGGAAGTGCCGGACCGCATTAGCGTCGGCCTCTCCTTCGGCGGCATTCCCAGCACGCTGCTCATCCCGATCGCTGCCGTCACCGGCTTTGCCGACCCGGTCGTCCGCTTCGGCCTGCGATTCCGCGCTCCGGATGGCCTGCCCGAGGAAGATGACGAGGAAGAGGACGCCGAGGCGGGGGACGCCGAAATCCACACACTCGACACCCCCAAGCCGGCCCCGACGAAGGCCGAAACCAAAACCGATGAGACCAAGACGGATGACGAGACCCCGCCTGCCGCCCCGCAGGTGATCAGCCTCGACGCCTTCCGCCGCCGCAAGGACTGAGCAGACCATGAACGCACCGATCGCCACCAAGGGCAGCTTCACCTACTCGCCGATTTTCCCGTTGGGAGAGTCCACCACCACCTGGCGCAAGCTCGACATCGCCGGCGTGACCACGGCCACCTTCGACGGCAAGACCGTGCTGAAAATCGCCCCCGAGGCGCTGACCGAACTCGCCTTCCAGGCCTTCCGCGATGTCTCCCATCTGCTGCGCCCGGCGCATCTGGCCCAGCTCCGCACCATTCTCGACGATCCGGAAGCCTCGGCGAATGACCGGTTCGTGGCACTCGACCTGCTGAAAAACGCCAATATCGCGGCCGGCGGCAAGCTGCCGATGTGCCAGGACACCGGCACCGCGCTGGTCTTCGGCAAAAAGGGCCAGCGCGTCTGGGTCGAGGGCGATGAGGAAGAGGCGCTCTCCTACGGCGTCCACCGCACCTATACCGAGACCAATCTCCGCTATTCGCAGATGGCGCCGCTGACCATGTTCGACGAGGTCAATACCGGCAACAACCTGCCCGTCCAGTTCGACATCATGGCCGCCCCAGGCGAGCACCATGCCGATGAGCTGGCACTGATGTTCGTCGCCAAGGGCGGCGGCTCAGCCAACAAGACCTTCCTGTATCAGGAAACCCGCGCCGTCCTGAACCCGGTGAAAATCGCGGAATTCCTCGCCGCCAAGATCAAGACTCTCGGCACCTCCGCCTGCCCGCCCTACCACCTCGCCGTCGTCATCGGCGGCACCTCGGCCGAACTCACGCTCAAGACCGTCAAGCTCGCCTCGACCAAATGGCTGGACAGCCTGCCCACGTCCGGCAGCAAGCTCGGCCATGCCTTCCGCGACCTGGAAATGGAGCAGAAGGTCCTCGAGATCACCCGCACGCTCGGCATCGGCGCCCAATTCGGCGGCAAGTATTTCTGCCATGACGTCCGCGTCGTCCGCCTGCCGCGCCACGGCGCCTCGCTCCCCATCGGCATCGGCGTCTCCTGCAGCGCGGACCGCCAGATTCTCGCCAAAGTGACCCCGGACGGTGTCTTCCTCGAGCAGTTGGAACACGACCCGGCCAAGTATCTGCCCGAGCACACGGATGACATTCTCGGCGGCGAAGTCGTTAATGTCGACCTCAACCAGCCGATGGACGCTATCCGCAAGCTGCTCTCGCAATACCCGGTGAAGACCCGCCTGTCGCTCACCGGCACCGTGGTCGTGGCCCGCGATATTGCCCATGCCAAGCTCAAGGAACGGCTCGATGCCGGCGCCGGCCTGCCCGATTATCTCAAGAACCACCCGGTCTATTACGCGGGCCCCGCCAAGACGCCGGAAGGCATGGCGACGGGCAGCTTCGGCCCCACCACGGCCGGGCGCATGGACAGCTATGTCGCCGATTTCCAGAAAGCCGGCGGCAGCTTCGTCATGCTCGCCAAGGGAAACCGCTCCAAGGCCGTGAAGGATGCCTGCAAGACCTATGGCGGCTTCTATCTCGGCAGCGTCGGCGGCCCCGCCGCGCGGCTCGCCCAGGATTGCATCCGCAAGGTCGAGGTTCTGGAATATCCGGAACTCGGCATGGAAGCCGTCTGGCGCATCGAGGTGGAAAATTTTCCAGCGTTCATCGTGATTGATGACAAGGGGAACGATTTCTACGACGGCATGGAGTAATCTACCGCTATCAGAGAGGGCCACGCCGTGCGCTTTACCGTCGACCGCCTCGACCACCTCGTGCTGACCTGCAGCGATATCGAGATGACCGCCTCCTGGTACCAGCGCGTGCTGGGCATGGAGCGGGACGAATATGGCACCGGCAAGGGCGGCCAAGGCCTGCGCACGGCGCTGAAATTCGGCGGCCAGAAGCTCAACCTCCACCAGGCCGGGCAGGAATTCAAACCGAATGCCCGCGCCGCCGCCCCCGGCACGGCCGATCTCTGCTTCGTCACCGGCGTCGGCCCCGCGGAGATTGTCGGCCATCTGCATGATTGCGGCGTGATGATCGAAATGGGCCCGGTCGCCCGCACCGGCGCGCTCGGCCCGATGATGTCGGTCTATTGCCGCGACCCCGATGGCAATCTGGTCGAGATTTCCAGCTACCTCCCGATGTAATCAGGCCGGCTTCTGCCTTGCGCACCTCGGATTTCGACTTCGCCCTCCCCCCGGAGCGGATCGCGCATGAACCCGCGCGCCCGCGCGATTCCGCACGCCTTCTGGTGGTCGGCGAGACCTTGCAGGATCGCATCGTCCGCGACCTGCCGGACTTCCTCCGCCCCGGCGACCTGCTGATCGCCAACGACACCCGCGTCATCCCCGCCCAGCTCAGCGCAAGGCGCGGCGAGGCCCGCATCGGCATCACGCTGAACCGCCCCGAACCCGATGGCGCCTGGCACGCGCTGGCCCGCAACGCCCGCCGCCTGCGCGACAGCGACACGTTGCATTTCGACGGCGCCGATGACCTCACCGCCACCGTCATCCACCGCGACCCCGATGGCGGCGTCACGCTCCGCTTCAATCTGGAAGGCGCGGCGTTCTCGTCCGCCTTATCGCGCGCCGGCGCCCTAGCTTTGCCGCCCTATATCGAGCGCCCGACCGGCCCCACCGCATCCGATCAGAGCGACTACCAGACCATCTTCGCCCGCGACGAAGGCGCGGTCGCCGCCCCCACCGCCGGGCTGCATTTCACCCCGGACCTGCTCGCCGCGCTGGATGCGCGCGGTGTGCAGCGCGTCACCATCACGCTCCATGTCGGCGCCGGCACCTTCCTGCCCGTGCGCGCCGACGAGATTGCCGAACACCGCATCCATGCCGAGCGCGGCTACATCTCCGCCGATGCCGCCGCCACCATCAACGCCGCCCGCGCTGCCGGCGGCCGCCTGATCGCGGTCGGCACCACCTCGCTGCGTTTGCTGGAATCGGCTGCCAATGAAGACGGCACGATCCGCCCCTTCAATGGCGAGACCGAACTCTTCCTGCTGCCCGGCCATACATTCCGCACCGCTGATCTTCTGATGACCAATTTCCACCTGCCGCGCTCGACGCTGTTCATGCTGGTCTGCGGCTTCGCGGGGACCACGCGCATGAAGGCGGCCTATCAGCACGCGGTGGAGACTGGTTACAGGTTCTATTCCTATGGCGATTCCAGCCTGCTGCAGAAAGCGTAGCCTGATTACTATTGATCTTTAAATGGAGTTTTACCATACTGCGACAGAGGTATTTAATATTTAGATTCTCACAGAATACAATTATTTTATTGCAATTTACTTCTGATACAAAATTCTTATATTTCATATACCCCACTGATGTGGCGGAGGGTCTACGCCAGGGGCGGCTCAAGAATTCCACTTCCGCATGGAACTCTTGGCGCGCCTTATGCTACTTTTCTGTTTCTCTCAGTCGCACAGAAGAACTTTAACGCGTCGAATTGCCACGGGTTCCAGTTCAAGCCGCGCCTTCGATCTCAAATCCGCAGCATTGCAAGCGTTCTGGTCGACTACAAAGGACCTCAGAGTTTTGTCTCAACATAGGCGCCAGCCGCTTCGGCACGCACGTCCTGTCCCAGCATCATTTTGGCAGTGCCCAGAAGGCCCAATTCGCTTGTCGACCAGATGGACGCGCTACCCAACTTCATGCACATCATCAACAGGTTCGGATCGTCCTTGCCGCCGGGAAACCAGGCTGCCACCATGTTGGACCATTGGCTGTCCAGCCGGGAGCGGTCGGTTTCCTGACTGAGAGTTCCATGAAAACGAGCAAAAACATCGTGGCCTTTACTGGAAAATGTCGCCGTGGCTGGACCCATGACAGCGAAACGATTGGTGCGCGAGGTAAAGAACCAAATTTCGTGACTGGCGGTGCGGTCAAGCTGCGCTGTCATCGGCGCCGCACTGTCTGTGTCGGCGTCGAGCTGAAGCATGACAAATGGAGAATCTTCCATTGCATGCCAAAATTGCTCACGCAGTTCAGCCGGATTTCCCTGGAGGCTATTCATGACTTGTCCTTCTTTTTGGTGACGGCGTCGTGTTCAGTTCAGACTATGACCGCGGCCCACGGTAGTAGCGCGCTCGCTGCTCCGGCCAGTTGATGGGACCGCCAAATTAGCTACGGGCAAGCTACGAGCGCGTGTCCGGAAAGTCGGCTCTCCAGAAACGAGCAAGCTTCATGCCCCTTATGAGCATGGAGAGGAGCGCTTCACACCCAACCGGCGGGGCGATCGCTCCGCCGTGCAGATATCTCGTTGCGATCTCTCGTCGGAAAATGAGGCTCAGATGTTTTTGTGGCTCTGCTCGCCGGCCTTCACATGCTGTTCATGCGCGCCGCCCTGACCGCCATGTTGGGGCTCGGGCTGCCCATCTTTAGAAGCGGAAGCCGCTGGCGCATTCTTGTGGCTTTGCTGACCAACTCGCACGTGATCTTCGTGAGTGCCATCAGTGATCAGATTTTTTGTCAAAGTATTGCTCCGTTTTGTTTGTGCTCCCCCTTTCGGGGCGACCACACTCAGCAAGCTGCGCCGCAACAAATCGGCAGCGCAGCCTCGGAAAATACTCAGTCTGAATGTCAAATAAGATGCCGATGCCCCAGCGCAGCTGACATGACTTACCCTTGTGACGAAAAAATTGGGCGCCGCACCCGAGCCGCAGGCCATCGCAGTCCGCCGGCGGTCAGAGTCAAGGAGTGGCGTTGGGACACGCCTTGGTGCGGGAGTTGCCCCCTCGGCGCGTTTTGGCATTGACCCAGCCAGTCGGCCCGTGGCCGACCAATGTCCGCAATAGGTCGATTCCGGACATTCGGACCGACGCGCGGCTGCAGCCAGTAGCGCAACCATTAAGCGGCGCTGGTCTGTGCATGCCAAGGCTGGTTCCTCTGGACGACGGTATTGGCGAATATAATGAGCTTTCGGGCGCAGGCGACGAGGGCGAGTTTGTGTGACTTTCCG
>CANJOG010000142.1 GCA_947475475.1 Acetobacteraceae bacterium | reverse complement strand
GCTGCGGGCGCGCATCGAACAGGCCATCGGCAAGCTCAAGCGGTTCAAACGCGTCGCCATGCGGTGCGAAAAAACCGACATCAGCTACTCAGCCATCATCAGTTTCGCGTGCGCGCTGATGCTGGTTAAATCTGTCCACACAGCCTAGTGTTCTGCAACGTTGAAATGCTCTGCAAGGTTCTGGAGCCCTGCCAATGGACCAGTTGAGAGCACGCCAGAAGTCGGGCCGTTACGCCGGCTCAGCCGGGACCGACAAGAATATTCACGCTCGGCGGTAACATGCCGCTGGCGGCCTGTGAACTGGAAATCGGCGCCTAAGACTGGGCGTCCGGCGAGATCACCATGCAATTGCCGCGCGAGCGCGACAGCTTCTCGCAAGTGGCGACGGCGGTATCGCGTGACAGGCCGGTCAGGCGGGCGCGGTAGAGCGTGCCGCGTCCGGTTTGCTGGACGGCGGTGACGAGAAGCTTGCCGTCGCGTGCCTGGTCCTGGGCGGAGGCGGCGGCGGCGCGGGCAATCGATTCGTTGGCATAGGCGCCGACCTGGACGGCCCAATTGCCGGTGGTGGTGCGTCCGGCGGCCATCGTGCCGAGCGGGGCAGCAACGGCGCTGCTGATCAAGCTGAAGCTGCTGGAACGCGGCGGAGCTGCGGGCGGGGCGGCCAGCGCGTAGGTCTGGGGCGCGGGCTGGGCCGGGCGCGGCGGTTCGGCGAGGTATGCCACCTGCACCGGCGCGGTGAAGGGAGCCTCACGTCCGGGGGCCGACGGCATCGGGAGTTGCGTCGGGCTGTTGGCGGCGGCGAGCTGCGTCGGCGAATAGCGCGGGCCGGACGGGATGGCGGTCGGCAGGGTGTTCGCCGCGTATTGCTCGGCGGCCGAGCGCATGCCTGGCGCATGGGCGACCACATTGGGGCCGATCATGGCGACATAGCGCCGCGTCTCGTCCGGCAAGGGGCGGTTGCGGGTGAGGTATTCTTCCAGCCGCCCCGGACCGGCATTGTACGCCGCGAGGAAGCCGGGATTGCCGTAGAGGTCATACATCTCGCGCAGATAGGCGGTGCCGGCGTGGATGTTGTTCTTCGGGTGATAGGGGTCATCGCCCAGGCCGTAGCGCTGGCGCAGCCCTTCATAGGTGCCGGGCATGACCTGCATGAGCCCCATCGCGCCGACTGGCGAGGTGGTGAGCGAGCCGTCCTTCATGGTGATGCGGCCGCCGGATTCCACGCGCATGACTTCGCGGACCCAGCGTTCCGGCACGTCGAACCGGGCAGCGGCCTCGACGATATAGGGGCCCCAGGGATCTTCCGGCGGGCCAGGCGGGCTGTAATCGCCATGGGCGCGGGCCTGATAGGATTCGGGCTTGCCGCTGGTGGTCAGCGACTTGTTGGTCGAGCAGGCGGCAAGCAGGGCCAGCATGGCGAGCGAGCCGCCGATGCGTGTGGCGCGGCGCAGACGCGCGGCGCTCAGGGAGGCAGGTCTGTCTGGCGGACGGCACGGTGACGACATGCGAAAGCGGCCTCTCGGTTCCTGCTGTCTCTGCTGCCCGACTCAAGCAAACCAATCTGGCAAAAACGTGACCCCACCTGCACCCTGGGGCTACAGTTGAGGAAGGCGTTCAGCAAAGGCTCCTAAGTCCCTATCGCAATGCGGCAATCCAGGCAAGAATATCCTGAAGTCGGGGCGTTAAGTCGGGGGCGTTAAGTCGGGGGCGTTCGAGGCGGCAATGATCGAGAAAATAAAACGAGTCGGTTGCACAAGGGCCACATTTTCGGCCTTCGCAGTCGCGGTGATGGCCCTGCTGGCGGGCTGCGCCACGCCGCCGCGCGAGGTCGTGCCACCGGCGCCTGCGGCTTCTGCCGCCACACCGGAGGCGGGGCCGGAGACGGCGAGCATTGTCTCAATCCGGCCTGTGACGTCCGCCAATGCTCCGGCGGCCACGTTGCGCGTGCTGGGGATCGGTACCGCCGCCCAGCCGGAGCCGAGGTTGCGGGAACTGGTGCTGCGGCGGCCGGATGGGCGCAGTTTCACGCTGGTCCAGCCGGAGGATGCCACGCTGTCCGTTGGGGCGTCCGTCATTCTGGCGGGGCCGGAGGGCGAGCGGCGTGCGCAGCTGAAGCCAACCGGGCTGAAACCAAACTAAGTCCCGTACATTATCCAGGCGACAATCGGGGCAAGGGGCCTTGGTTGCGGGAGACGGGGGGATGGGCTACCGCAGCCAAGGAATGACCTACCCGGACTCCTCCCTGGCGCTGCCCATCGCATGACCGCGCTCCCTCGCATCACGCTGGCCTTTGACGCCGAGCAGACCTGGTGGTCGCGCCAGCGCCTGGCCTTGGCCGATGTCGCCCGCATGCTGGTGCTCTGGCGGCTGGTCGTCACGCTGAGCTGGCTGGATCTGCGGCTGCGCTATCGCGGCTCGATGCTGGGGCCGTTCTGGCTGACGCTGTCCACCGCGGTGATGATTGCCGCACTCGGCATCGTCTATTCGGCGCTGTTCAGTATTCCGCTGCATGATTATCTGCCGTTCCTGGCGCTTTCGCTGGTGTTGTGGAACGGTCTGGCGGCGACGCTGTCCGATGCCTGCACGAGCTTTATCCAGGCCGAGGCGATGGTGCGGGCGATGCGCATGCCATTCACCGTGCATGCGGCGCGCACCGTGCTGCGTAATGTCATTGTGCTGGCGCATAATATTCCCGTCGTGCTGGCGGTGTATCTGATCTTTGGCCTGTGGCCGGGTGCTGTGGGGCTGCTTGCTATTCCGGCTTTGCTGCTCTGGATCGCCGATGGCATGGCCGCCTGCCTGCTGCTGGGCGCGATCTGCGCGCGGTTTCGCGACATTCCGCCGATCATCGCCAGCGTCATCCAGATTGCGTTTTTCCTCAGCGCAGTGATCTGGCAGCCGAGCCAGCTCTCTGAGCACGCTTATCTGCTGCCGCTGAACCCGTTCTTCTCGCTGCTGGAAGTGCTGCGCGCGCCGTTGCTCGGCCAGTTGCCCTCCGCCTGGGCCTGGGAAGCGGCACTGGCCTATAGCGTCGTGTTCTGTGGTGCTGCCTGGCTGCTATTCGCCCGCGCCCGTGCGCGCATCGCGTTCTGGGTGTGAGCATGGATAGCAGGGACCCGCCCGTGTTGCTGCCGCCGATCGGTGACCCCTCCGCCAATGCGCGGGTGGAGATGCAGAATGTGTCGGTGGATTTTCCGATCTATCACGCCAATGCGCGCAGCCTGAAACGGATGCTGTTCAATGCCGCCTCCGGCCGGATTGCGGAAAACCAGCGGCATCATGTGGTGGTGCTGGCGCTGCGCGAGGTCAGTTTCACGCTGCGGCCGGGCGACCGGCTGGGGCTGGTGGGTGGCAATGGCGCCGGCAAGACCACGCTGCTGCGCACGCTGGCAGGCATCTACGAGCCGGTGGCGGGCAAGAGCTACGTCCAGGGCAGTATCGCCGCCCTGCTCGATCCTAATCTGGGCATGAATCCGGAACTCACCGGGCGCGAGAATATCATGCTGCGCGGGCTCTATGCTGGCCTGTCGAAGGCGGCGATCGCGGTGCTTGAAGAAGATGTCGCCGCTTTCTCCGAACTTGGCGAGTTCATGGACCTGCCGGTGCGGTTCTACAGTTCCGGCATGGTGGTGCGGCTGGGCTTTGCGCTGTCCACCGCGGTGCATCCGCAAGTGCTGCTGATGGATGAATGGTTTCTCGCCGGCGATTTCACCTTCATGGAAAAGGCCAAGGCGCGGCTGGAGAAGATGGTCAGCAAGGCGGATATCCTGGTGCTGTCCTCGCATATGCACGAGGTCATTCTGGCCTGGTGCAACCGGGTGATCTGGCTCGAAGGTGGCCGCATCCGCGCGGATGGGGCGCCGGAGGAAGTGGTCGCGCAATATCTCGGGCGGCCGCTGGCGTAGCGGGTCTGGGACGGGCGGCGATAGGCCCGTTCAGGCGCCGAGTTTTTCCAGCGCGGCGACGCCGACTGGCGGGTCCGGCTGCCAGGGCACGACGAAAAGATGCCGTGCCAATGCGCCGCGCACGCGCTCGATCTGGGTGCGTTCACCCTCGATCCGGCGCAGCAGCAGCGGATCATGCGTGCCGGCGGCGAGCAGGCTGCGGTTGATGATCCAGGCATAGGGCTCGATGCCGGAGCGGCGCAGATCTTCCTGCAGCGAGGCGGCTTCGGAGACTGGCGTGGTCTCGGGCAGGGCGACCAGCAGCACGCGGGTGTATTCAGCGTCCTGCAAGCGCATCAGCGGCGTGATCATGCGGCCGCTGGCTTGGGGCTTGCCGGCCTGTGGCAGCAGGTCATGCATCATCTGGCGATGATAGGCGCCGGTCGCGTCCATCAGCAGCAGCGTGTGGCCGGTCGGCGCGGTGTCGAGCACCACGAAGGCGCTGCGGGCTTCGGCGACGGTGCGGGAGAAGGCGTGGAAGACGGCGACTTCCTCGGTGCAGGGGGAGCGGAGATCCTCGCGCAGCAAGGCGCGGCCGGCCTCGTCGAGATCGGCGCCGCGGCGCGTCATGATGCGCTCCACATAGCGCTCGGTTTCGGCCTTGGGGTCGATGCGGTCCACCAGCAGGCCGGGCAGGTCGCCCGCCACCGTCATAGCCAGATGGGCCGCCGGATCGGTGGTGCTGAGATGGACGGAATGGCCCAGCCGGACCAGCCCGATGGCGAGGGCGGCGGCCACGGTGGTTTTGCCGACACCGCCTTTGCCCATGACCATGATGAGGCCGCGCCCGGCCTGGTGCAGTTCCGCGATCAGGTGAGACAGGTTGGGCAATTGCCCGGACGCGTCGGTTGGCGCTGGCGGGCTTGCGGGGGGACGGGATTCCACGCCGCTGAAGAAGGCGCGCAGGGGGGCGAGCCCGACCATATCGAAGGGGCGCAGGGGAATTTCATCGCGCGGCAGGCCGGTGAGCGCGTCTGGCATTGCCGCGAGCGCGGCCTGGCCTTGGCGCTCGACTGAGGCGGCGACTGTGTCGCCGGGCAGGCTGGCGGTGAACACGCCATTGATGACGAGGCGCTGATTGGCGAAATCCAGGGCGCGCAGTTCCGTGGAGGTGCGCGCGGCCTCGGCCAGGGCGGCGCGATCCGGCCGGGTGACCAGGAGGATGGTGGTCTTGCCGGCCTCGCCCAGCACATCCAGGGCCGCGCGGAAACGGGCTTCCTGCATCTTCAGGCCGGAATGTGGGCCGAGGCAGGAGGCGCCGTGCTCATTGGCCTCCAGAAATCCGGTCCAGGCCTTGGGCAGGCTGAGCAGCCGAATCGTGTGGCCGGTCGGCGCGGTGTCGAAAACGATGTGGTCCCAGTGCGACGTTTCGCCAGAGAGCAGGCCGACGAATTCATCGAAGGCGGCGATTTCGGTGGTGCAGGCGCCGGAGAGCTGTTCGCGGACGGTGCTGCGCTCAGTGTCGGTCGCGGTCGCCGGCATCTGCCCGAGGACGCGAATCCGGTAGTCTTCGGCGGCTGCGTCCGGATCGATATTCATCGCCGACAGGCCGGGGGCGCCGGGGATCGGGGCGGGTTGCTCAGCCAGTGCGGCACCAAGCATTTCGTCGAGATTGGAGGCCGGATCGGTGCTGACGAGCAGCACGCGGCGTCCCTGCTCTGCCAAAGCGAGGGCGGAGGCGCAGGCGACCGAGGTTTTTCCGACGCCGCCTTTGCCGGTGAAGAACAGGTAGCGGGTCGGATGGTGCAGAAAATCCGGCAGGGATGCGGTGCGGGCGGTCATTCGACGACTCCGGGGCGGGGACAGGCCGGGATGTAACCCGTGGCGCCGGAGATGGTTTGGACCGGACGCAAGAAAGGCAGAATAAGCAAAAGACCACCCTGGACCGGATCGCCGGTCTCGGATG
>CANJOG010000141.1 GCA_947475475.1 Acetobacteraceae bacterium | reverse complement strand
GGTTAAGAAAGTCTCACTCGCCGCGCATCAGCAGGCATTGCCACGCTGGGTCCAGGACGCCACCCGCCCATTGGCGATCTCGAAACTGGTCTGGCAGGCCAGTTCCAGCACTTGCGGCGGGGTGCCGCCCATCCCCCAGTAGCGCGGCCCGGCCAAGCCCATATAGCCGGGATTGCCGGGGAGAATTTCCGTCCGCTTCACCTCATAGGCGAGAAAGCGGCGCCCTGCGGTCTCGATGCTGCGATCCGGCACGCCCAACTGACGCACCAGATCGGTCTCGGCCAGGCCGACATAGGCATTCAGCGCCGCATCCCGCTCCGCCCGGCTGACACAGCCACCCAGCAACAGCGCGGCAAGTGCCAGCAACGGCAACAGGCGATTGGAACGGCGCGTCATTGGCAAACTCCCTTGGCAAAGCGGGGCCACTCTGCCGCCTGCCCGCTCACAGCCACAAGACCTGATCGATCCGTGACGCTCCGGAGGCAATCATGGCCAGCCGGTCAAACCCCAGCGCAATCCCCGCCGCCTCCGGCATCCCCTGCTCCAGCGCGCCCAGGAAATCCTCATCCAGATCCCAGTCCTGCCCGCCCAAAGCCGCCCGCCGCGCCCGGTCCTCTGCGAAACGCGCGCGCTGCTCAGCCGGATCGGTCAGCTCCACAAAAGCATTGGCCAGTTCGATGCCGCAGACAAACAGCTCGAACCGCTCCGCCACGCGCGGATCGGCCGGATCGCGCCGCGCCAGCGCCGCCTGGGCGGCCGGCCAATGGGTGAGAAAGGTCGGGCAGTCGCGCCCCAGATGCGGCTCGATCCGCTCCAGCAGCAGGCGGAAGAACAGATCCTCCCACTCCTCCCCCTCCCGCAGCCGCGCCCCCGCCTGGCCTGCCAATGCCGCCGCATCGCCGGCCGTGGCGAGCACATCCGCCCCATTGCAATACCGCGCAAACGCCTCGGCGACACTCAGCCGCTCGAACCCGTCCAGCGGCGTCGTGATCCCCCGGCAGGACACCACCGGTGCCAGCGTGGCCCGCAAAAGCGCCATGGTCTCACCGATCAGATCGTCCATCGAGGCGCCAGGGCGATACCATTCCAGCATGGTGAATTCCGGCGCGTGCAGATCGCTGCCCTCGCCATTGCGCCAGACCCGCGCCATCTGGAAAATCGGCCCGCTGCCGGCCGCCAGCAGTTTCTTCATGGCGAATTCCGGCGAGGTATGCAGGAATTTCCGCACTCTCTGGCCGTCTGTCAGTTCATGCACGGTCTCGAAGGCGCGCAGATGCACCTCCTCCCCCGGCGCCGTCACGGCGTATGGCGTCTCCACCTCGCCATACCCCCGCGTGGCGAAGAAGGCGCGCACGCTTTGGCTCAGCAGCGCCCGCCGGCGCAGGAAGGGCGCACGCGCGGCCAGGCTGTCGGGATGGAAGCGGGGAAGGCTGCCGCGCTGGGTCATGCCGGCTCCTCTGCCAGGAATAGGGCGTGCGATCCAGGCCGGCATAGAATACTTTGGTAACGAAACAGTCAGTGGCGATTCCGCGCGCCTGCCTGTATGTGGATAACTTTACCGGACCGCGTCGGCGCCCCTGCCGGCCAGGACGCCAGAGCAAGGCCAGATGACCACCGACGTCACCGCAGCGGGCTCCGGCCTTACCTTCCGCATCACCTATGATGCCAGCGTCGCCAGCGCGCCGTCGCAATTCACCACATCGGTGGAAAGCACGCTGTCCTGGCTCGCCGGCCTGATCACCGATTCCCTCATCATCAATATCGCGGTCGGCTACGGCACGGTGAACGGCGTCGCCATAACTCCCGGCGCCGTCGCGAAAAGCACCACATTTACCGGCACGGTCACCTACGCCGCGATGCGCGCCGCCCTGGCCCTGGACGCTGACCCCGCCAGCCAGTCGGTCGACACGACCACCCTCGCCTCCCTGCCGACGACCGACCCGGTGGACAGCGTCAACACTGATGCCGATATCGTCCTCGCCCGCGCGCAGGCCAAAGCGCTCGGCCTGCTCAGCCCCACCGCCGGTTCCATCGACGCGGCCATCGGTTTCTCCACCACCGTCACCTTCGACTACAATAATGCCGATGGTGTGACCTCTGGCGCCTTCGATTTCTTCGGCACGGCGATCCACGAAGTTACCGAGACGATGGGCCGCATCCTCAATGTCGGCGGCGCGGCCGGCGCGAACACCATCCTCGACTATCTGCACTACACCGCCGCGGCCACGCGCACCTTCGTGGGCAATCCTGGCACCGCCACCGCAAGCTATTTCTCCATCGATGGCGGCACCACCAATCTCGGCAATTTCAACAAGACCAGCGGCGCCGATTTCGGCGACTGGGCCACGGGCGGCGGCGCCAATGCGCTGAACGCCTTCGGCACCACCGGCGTCGTCTCGCCCGTCACCGCCGCCGACATGATCGCCATGGATGCGATCGGCTGGGACCTCACCAGCGTCGCCAGCAATGGCACCACAGCCGCCCCGCTGGGCTCCACGCTAAGCAGCGCGACGACCGGCAGCACCGGCCCCGGCTCCACCGTGACATTGACGCTCACGACCAACGAGATGGTCTTCGTCACCGGCACGCCGACGCTCAAGCTGAACAATGGCGCCACCGCCACCTATGCGGCCGGCGCCAATCCGGGCTCGGCCACCAGCGCGCTCGCCTTCCGCTACACGGTCGGCCTGGCCGGCTCCGGCCAGGACACCGCCAATCTCGCCACCGCCGGCACCAATGCGCTCACCGGCACGATCAAGGATCTCGACGGCAACACAATGTCCGTGAACGGCGCCAATGCGGTCGCCACCGGCACGCTGGCCGTCGATGTGACCCTGCCGACCGTTAGCCTCGCCAATGATCCCGGCCTGCTCGATGTCGTTGTCACCGCCAGCGAGGCTGCCACCGCGCGCATCTACGCAGCCGGCAGCAACACGCTGCTGAAAACCCAATCCGTCGGCGCCGGCGCCACCACCATCAGCCTCGCCGGCCTGGTGACCTATGGTAGCCAGGTCCACGCCCAGCTCACAGACGCCGCCGGCAATCTGAGCGCCGTCTCGTCCGACATCGCCATCTGCTTCATGCCCGGCACCGGCATCGCCACGCCCGACGGCAGCCTCGCCGTCGAGGCGCTCGCCATCGGCGATCTGGTAACCACCGCCGATGGCGGCATCGCCCGTGTGCGCTGGATCGGCCGCCAGACCATCGCCACACGCTTCGCCGACCCTGCCCGCACGCTGCCCATCCGCATCCACGCCGGCGCTCTCGGTGAAAACCTGCCCATCCGCGACCTGCTGGTCTCACCCGACCACGCACTCGCTTTGCACGGCGTGCTCATCCAAGCCGGCGCGCTGGTGAATGTCACCACCATCACCCGCGAGCACAACGTCCCTGACACCTTCACATATTTCCACGTCGAGCTGGACAGCCACGACCTCATCCTCGCCGAGGGCGTCCCGGCCGAGACCTTCCTCGATACCGCCGACCGCCTGGCCTTCGACAATTGGGACGAACACGCGGCCCTCTACGGCCACCTGCCGCCCATGCAGGGGCTGGACCTGCCGCGCGCCCGCGCCTGGCGCCAGGTGCCCATGGCGCTCCGCCGCACGCTGAACTCCCGCGCCACCGCGCTGGGCCATACCGGCCAGGACGCCGCCTGACCCGCGCGGGCGTGAATTGACAAGCAGGCGGCAGGGCGGGACAGGTCCGGCATGGACGCCCCGCTCCCCTCCAGCACCACCTTGCGCAGCGCGGAAGACCTCCGCGCCGCCGGCCTGATCGCGCCCAATGACGAAGCCGCCATCGCTGACCTCGCCGCCCGCTTCGCCATCGCCGTCCCACCCGCCTTGCAGGCCCTGATCGAAACTCCCGGCGATCCCATCGCCCGCCAGTTCGTCCCCAGCCCCGCCGAACTGCGCATCGCCCCGCATGAAAGTACCGACCCGATCGGCGACGAGGCGCTCTCCCCCATCAAGGGCATCGTCGCCCGCTACCCGGACCGCGTGCTGCTCAAGCCCCTGCTCGCCTGCCCGGTCTATTGCCGCTACTGCTTCCGCCGCGAACAGGTCGGCCCCGATGGCGGATTGCTGACCGAGTCCGAACTGGACGCGGCACTCGCCTGGATCGCCGCCCGCCCCGAAATCCGCGAAGTCATCCTCACCGGCGGCGAACCCCTGATGCTCTCCGCGCGCCGCCTGGCCGAGCTGCTCACCCGCCTGGACGCCATCGCGCATCTGGACACACTGCGCATCCACACCCGCGCGCCAATCGCCACGCCGGAACGCATCACACCGGCGCATCTGGACGCGATGGAAACCTCCAAACCGCTGTTCGTCGTCCTGCACGCCAACCACGCGCGCGAATTCACCCCGCAGGTGCGCGACATCCTGCGCGACATCGGCAAACGCGGCGTGGCCCTGCTCGGCCAGTCCGTCCTGCTGCGCGGTGTGAATGACAGTGCCGAGGCGCTGGAAGCCCTGTTCCGCGCCATGCTGGCCGCCCGCGTAAAACCCTATTACCTGCACCAGCTCGACGCCGCTCCGGGCACGTCGCATTTCCACGTGCCCATCGACGAAGGCCGCGCCCTGATGGCGTCCCTGCGTGGCCGGCTCACCGGCATCGCCCTGCCAACCTATGTGCTGGATATTCCAGGCGGCGCCGGCAAGGTGCCGATCGGCCCCGATTTCATCGCCGAGGATGGCTCAGTCCGCGATCCCTGGGGCGGAGTGCACAGGATTCCGTAACCAGCCGTAGCCTGGATGAAGCGAAGCGCAATCCGGGGAACGCCCCGCCCCCGCACCCCACAACTCTCAGTAATACGACTTCAATACCAGCACCCCGGCCTTGCGCGCACGCTCCTCCACCCGCCGCATTAGCTCACGCTTTTCCGGCGTGCGGTTGGCACCCTTGTTACGCATGGCCTCAGTGCGCTCTGGCGTATCCTCCAAGCCTAGTTCTGCCTTACGCTTCGCCGCCCATTCAAGATGGACGCGCAGATCAATGGTCTTCATACGCCCCCGCAATTACGTCGATTTATCAAAATGATCGCGACTAATTTCTCACTGTCTCATGGGGTGGTCAAATGTTGTTTGTGGAGTGGCAAATATTGCATCACTCGCAAGTTCCTTCAATTTGTAAAAGCGCCTTCTGAATTCGAGCGTCCGCCGCCTCCCGAACATTCTTTGCCACGATCGTGTAACTTGTTGCGATTTCTCGAATGCGAGCAGCTTCGACACGAGGCGAGCAAATGTCAGGTAGGGCTCCCGCCGTATAACGCTCTACGACATCATCGACTGCCTTCTCAAAGCGCGGCAAATTCGCCATCATCAGTTCTCGAAGGCTTTCCTCTAGCGAAAGAGTCCGCTCGCGAATGTCCTTCTTCTTTCTCTCCGATGGGCTGGCGAAGGCCTTCCATACACCTGCGGCGGCGATTACTCCGAGTATTGCCACCCCAACTGGCGCAGCGGCCGCACTGGCAACAACAGTGGCGCTAATTACTCCAGCCTGAATTGCAGCACCGGACCCGATCGCGGCGGCAGAGCCGGCCCACAGAGTGCGCGTTGCAGCCCTGTCAACAGCAGCTTTAGTTCGCTGTTCCAGAGAAGATTTCGGAGCAATCGATCGAAACTCAAATCGAGCAAGAGGAATAAGTGCCTCATCGCTCAAGCGCGTAAATTCCTCACAAAACTCCGATACTTCACGCTCCAATAAATCTAACAGGCTGCGGAAATTCATCACTTGTGGTCGGATAGCTTCTGTATCTGGCTGACCATTTGTGTGGTTCGCGGTGACGGTACGTCCAAACTCTGCGGTATTTGACCTTCGGCAGGCCGGTGTTCGTCATTGCGGTGTGGCCAGAAG
>CANJOG010000140.1 GCA_947475475.1 Acetobacteraceae bacterium | reverse complement strand
TGCCTGGAAATGACGCGGGCGGGCATCACGTGTTTTACCGATATGTGGCGCGAGCTGGCGGCGACCGAGCAGGCGGTGGCGGAGTCCGGGCTGCGCGCGCGGCTGGCCTTCAATATGCGCGACTTTGGCGATGCCACGCAGACCGATGCGGAATTGCGCGAGGGCATGGATGCGCTGGACCGCACGCCCCCCTCGCCGCGTATCACCTACGGGCTGGCCCCGCATTCGCTGTATGCATGTTCGCCGGAATTGCTCCACGCTTGTGGCGTGGCGATGCGTGATTGCGCCTGCCATGTGCAGATCCATGTCGCCGAGACGGCGCATGAAGTGGCGGAATTGCGCGCGCGGCATAATCGCAGCCCGACCGAGATGCTGGAGACCTACGGGCTGCTCGGTGAAAATCTGCTGATGGCGCATGGCGTCTGGCTGGGCGAGGCGGATATCGCCCGCGCCGGTGCGGCCGGGGCGAGTGTTTCGCATAATATCAGCAGCAATTTGAAACTTGCCTCCGGCATTGCTCCGTTGGGGCGCTTCTGCGCGCATGGGGTGACCACCGCTTTGGGGACCGATAGTGCTGCGAGCAACAATGCGCTCGATCCGTTCCGGGAAATGCGCATGGCGACACTGGCGCAGCGCGCGGCAGTGGAAGACCCCGCCGCGTTCAGCCCGGAGCAGGCTCTGCGGGCCGCGACCAATGCGGGAGCGGCCGCATTGGGCCTGGAAGATCAGGTCGGCAGCATCGAGCTTGGCAAGCGCGCCGATCTGGTCATGATTCGTCTTGATGCACCGCATCTGGCGCCGCGCATCGCGCGCAGCGTGGAGCGGTTGATGGAGTTGCTGGTCTTTGCCGCCTCCGGCCGTGATGTGGACAGCGTCATGGTCGATGGAGAATGGCTGATGCGCGGGCGGGAGATGACGCGCGGCGACATGGTGGCGATTATTGCCGGCGCGCGCCAGGCACAGAAGAGGCTGCTGGCGCGCGCCGGGCGTTGACGGGTCAGACCTTGGCGGCGCCCTGTTCGGTCGGCGTCTTGTATTTCTGCACCGCCTTGTAACGCTGGACGAGATAATCGCCGGAATAGATCTGCTCGTATTTCGCGGGATTTTCCGGCGAGACGCAGCTCGGCAGGCAATGCACCGGGGCGTGGTAATCCAGATTGAAGAAGGTCGGGATCGAGTAGCGCTCGCGGCCAAGCCGGTTGACGACGCGATGCTGGTTGGAGACGTAGATGTCGTTGGTCCAGACCTTGAAGAGATCGCCGAGATTGATGATGAAAGTGTCGTCGATCCATGGCGCGCCGATCCATTCTCCGGCGCGGGTCTTTAGTTCGAGCCCGCCGATCGGGTCCTGAGTGAGCAGTGTGATCATGCCGTAATCGGTATGCGGCGCCACGCCATAGAGATCGGCCACCGGCGGGTGCGGCGGGTAGTGGAACATCCGCGACTTGACCACCGGCTTCTTGCAATATTGCAGGAAGAAATTCTGGTCCATGCCGAGGCTGACAGCGAAAGGCCGCAGCAGGCGCTTGCCGAGTTCCAGCGTGTGCTGAAAATACGGCTCGGCGCCGGCGCGCAACCAGGGATGGCGGGCGGGCCACTTATTCGGCCCGTGCAGCGGCAGACCGGCGGCGACATCGGGATCGTCCAGCGGCAGATCGATGCCGAAATCGTAGCTTTCCTTCACATCCGGCGCGTAGCCAACCTGCTGGTTGACACCATAGGGCATAAAGCCGGAGCGGAAACGCTCATCCATGCGATCCTGCGCGCGTTCCTCCTCGGGCAGTTCGAAATAGCGCTTGTTCACGGCGAAGGCGGTCTCGACCACCTCGCGCGGCACGCCGTGATTGCGGACATAGAAGAAGCCCATCGACAGACAGGCCTCGCGCAATTCGGCGGCCAGCCGCGTGGGCGGCGACGGATCGGCGAGCACGCTGAGATCGAGGACGGGAACCTCGCTGCGTGTCGCTGTGCGCGGAGTGGGTTCATAATCGGCCATGAGACTGCCTTCCGTCGGATTTGGGCGAGAAACGTCCCGGAAATCTGCGCCCTTTGCCACGCGGCGGACAAGGGGAATTCGGCCGCCTAGGTAGTCTCCTCGATGAGGCGGTAGCCGACTGCCGGCTCGGTGCGCAGCAGCGGGGCGGCGGGGCCGAGTTTTTGGCGGAGATGGTTGATATGGACGCGCAGGTATTGCACGTCCTCGACATGGGCCAGGCCCCATACCGATTGCAACAGCATGCGGTGGGTGGCGACGCGGCCGACCAGAGCATCAGTGGCGTCAGCGCATATCTTGAACGAACATTCCAACCCAACCTGACGGTGCGCGACAATCTCCTGCTGGGGGGCCTATCTGCGTGGCCGCCGGCCTGTCGCCATTGCTCATCGAAGACTTGTTCACCCTACCGCACGACTGAATACGTCGGGCCTCACCATCATGCTGGTCGAGCAGAACGTCGTGCAGACGCTGGCACTGGCCACCCGTGCGGTGGTTGTTGAACATGGGCGCGTGGTGCTGGAAGATGCCACCGCCGACATGGCCGGCGACGAACGTTCGCGCGCCGGCTATCTTGGTATCTGACTTGCGCATGCCTCTGTTGCCTTTGGCCATTACCAATCCAACTCTCCCGTGATTGATCTGCAATCCATGTTTTCAGGGTCTTGGCGATGACAGAAAGCGCACCGCACGCAACCGATGATATCCTGTTCGGTCTCGATGCGGAGAGGCTGCATGCTGTGCGTGAATCGCGGCTGGCGGCAACGCTTGACCGGATTTTCAGCTCCCACGCCCATTATCGCGCACGCTTCGCTGAACTCGGCATCAGGCGCGCAGATATCCGCACACTCGAAGATCTCCGCAAGCTGCCGATCACCTCAAAAGCCGACTATATGGCAGCGCCTGACAGCTTCGTGCTGGTTGCTGGTCCGCAAGCGGATGATGAGGAGCGGGCCCAGTGGGATACGATGTACACGACCGGCTCCACCGCGGCACCGACACCGTTCGTTTCGACGTCCTATGACTTCCTGAATATTCTTGCCGCGAACGTCAACATGATGCGGCTACGCGGCGTGACCGCGCTGGACAGCGTGCTGAATCTGTTTCCGCTCACCCTCTATCCACACGGTGCCTTTGCCCGGGCTCTGCATGCACCAGCCGCCTTTGGAATTCCAGTCACTGCGGCGTTGCCCGGCAAAGCAAGCGCGCGCCGGCCGGAAGTCGGCCGCCGTTTGGATGAGATCGTGGCGCTTGCCGCACGTGTGCAGCCCAGCATTCTCTGGGGCGTACCCTCCTACATCCGCACGCTGCTTGGTCGCGCCGAGGAACAGGGAGTTCGTTTGCCCAGCGTGCGACTCGTCTTTGTCACCGGCGAGGGTTTTGGCGAAGCTGCGCGTGCAGCAATGCTCGACGCGCTGCGCCGCCTTGGTGCGGCAGAGCCACGCATCAGCATCTCCTACGGCGCCACTGAAATGCAGGGCGGCATGGTGGAGTGCACTGCCGGCTCCGGATATCACAACCCTGCGCCGGACCAGTTCCTGATCGAGGCGGTTGACCCGCAGACACATTTACCTGTGGCCGATGGGGCGCCTGGCCTACTCCTGCTCACGCACCTGGACCGCCGTGGCACGGTCATGTTGCGCTATTCGATGGGTGATGTTGCCGAATTGACGCGGAGCCCGTGTCCGCATTGCGGGGCCCTGACCGAGCGCCTGACCAGTATTCCTTTCCGCGTCGATGGTCTGGTCAAAATCAAGGGCATGCTCGTCAACCCGCTTGTGCTGGTCGATTCGGTGAATGCGCTTGCGGGCATCGCGGACTTTCAGGCCCTTGTGCGCAAGCAGACGCCGAGTGACCCGCTATCGCCGGACCAACTCATCATCCGGCTCGCCATGTCCAACACCGCCACCGAGGGTCTTGTGCAGCGTGTCATTGAGGCAGTGCGCAGCGCCATCCGCGTGACGCCGGAGGTGGAACTCGTCGATGCAGTGGAAATCAGTGCCGGACGGGGCTGGAAAGCAAAGCCGCTAATTGACGAGCGGGCCACTCCAGCCTGAGTCTCCGCCTCTATCCGCGCACACCCATGTAGAGCCGCGCCACGCGATCATCGTGCAGCAACGCCTCCGCGCTGTCCGTCAGCTTCACGGCGCCCAGTTCCAGAACGTAACCACGATCGGAAGCCGCCAATGCGGCGCGGACATTTTGCTCGACCATCAGGATTGCCTTGCCCTGTTCCGCCAAGTCTCGCAATGTGGCGAAGAGGGCGTTGACGACCATTGGTGCAAGGCCGATCGACGGCTCGTCGAGCATCAGCACGTCTGGTTCCATAACCAAAGTGCGGGCCAGTTCCAGCAGCCGCTGCTCACCACCCGAAAGGCTTGCGGCGAATTGGCCCTGCAGACCGGCCAGAACCGGAAATCGCGCTTCTTGAGCGGCAATACGCGCGCGCAGCAAAGCCGCGTCATCAAGAAGATAGCCACCCATCCGCAGATTTTCGGCGACGGTCAGACGCGGGAAAAGGCTGCGGCCTTGTGGGATATAGGCAAGTCCCTGGCGCAGCAGAGATTGGGTCGAGAGTGACGAAACATCCTCGCCCCGTAACCGCACGATCCCGCTGCGCTGCGGCGCCATGGCGGCAATCGCCTTCAGCAGCGTCGATTTGCCGGCTCCGTTTTGCCCTATGATGGTGACGATTTCGCCCTTGCGCACATGCAGACCAACACCCTGCACAATCGGGCGCCCGCCATATCCCGCCGCAATGTTCTCGATATCCAGCATCAGCTCAGATACGCCTCGATGACCCGCGCATCACGCTGGATTGCTGCCGGTGCATCGTCGGCCAGGACACGGCCCTGATGCAGCACGATGACACGCTGCGCGACGGACATCAGAAACTCCATGTTGTGCTCGATAATCACCAGCATCAATCCGAGGCTCGCGGCCCGTTCGACAAGAAAATCGTGTAGCTTCGCCAGCAATGTCGGATTCACGCCCGAGGCTGGTTCGTCCAGCAGCAGGATTTTCGGATCCTGCATGAACAGTGAGGCAATCTCCAGCAGGCGCTTCTGGCCAAACGAGAGCGAGTTGGCTGGTGCATTGGCATACTCAGCCAGCCCGACCATATCGAGCAGGCGTATCGCCTTCTCGCGCTGCGACCGGGCGCGCCGGACCGGCAGGAAGCCAGCCCAGAGTCGCTTGTCCTGCGCGGCGAAGAGCATGTTGTCGAGACAGGTTTCCTCGCCCAGCACGCGACATTCCTGGAAGCTTCGTGCGAGGCCCAGCCGTGCCAGGCGGTGCGGCGGCAATCCGTCCACGCGTGCACCATTCAGCCGCACCTCGCCGGAATTCGCGCTTTGCCGGCCGCAGATGATGTCGAAGAGCGTTGTCTTGCCGGCGCCGTTGGGCCCGATCAGACCGATGATGGCAGGGCCCTTGAGCTGGAAGCCAACGTCCTCCAATGCGGTTCGTCCGCCAAAGCGTCGTGCAATGCCGCGCACTTCCAGAAGGGAAGTCTGCACCGGCTGTGCGTCCGGCGCCGTCGCAATCCTTGGCGAAGACGTCTTGGCGGGCGGCGCGCGCCAGCGCAGACGCGAGGCCAGGCCGATCAAGCCGCGTGGTGCGAACAAGGCCAGCAACACCAGCAAAATGCCGAACACGACCAGCCGCCAATTATCCGCAAGCCGCAGCACTTCGGGAAGCGTGACGTAAACCAGCGCACCCAATACGGGCCCCGCGAGGAACCCGGCGCCGCCAATGATCACCACCGCGACCAGCATGAAATTCGCATCGAGATCGAAGCTGCCAGGTGCGGCAACGCGGAGTTGCATGACCGTCAGTGCGCCGCCGATACCGGCGATGCAGGAGGTCAGGCTGAAAATAGCGAGTTTGTGAGCGAAGATGTTCACACCGCGTGCGGCC
>CANJOG010000139.1 GCA_947475475.1 Acetobacteraceae bacterium | reverse complement strand
TGGCCGATACGCTCAAGCGCGCGGGCTCCGACGGCACGATTGCCGCGACGGTGCCGCGCGACGGGCTCTATCGGGCGCAGACGCCACAGGGATTCCGGTTTCCGGTTCTGCTGGAGCTGCATCGCCGGGCTGGCGATGCCGGAGCGACCGATGATGCGGCGCTGCTGGAGGCAGCCGGGCGCTCCGTGGTGCTGGTGGCGGGCTCGGAGGACAATATCAAGCTGACCTGGCCGGAGGATGCCATGCGCCTGGACCGCCTGCTCTCCCCTGCCCCACTGTTTCCTGGCCTGTCCCCGCGCATCGGCATGGGTTTCGATGTGCATGCGTTTGGCGAGGTGCGGACGCTCATGCTCTGCGGGGTAGCGGTGCCGCATGAGCGTGGGCTGGCCGGACATTCGGATGCCGATGTGGGCATCCATGCGCTGTGCGACGCGATCTATGGCGCGCTGGCGGAGGGCGATATCGGCCGGCATTTCCCGCCCAGCGAGGCAACGTGGAAGAACGCGGACAGCGCCCGCTTCCTGCGCCACGCGGGCGAGCTGATCACGGCGCGCGGCGGGCGGCTTGCCAATGCGGATGTGACGCTGATCTGTGAGCGGCCGAAGATCGCGCCGCATGCCGCCGCCATGCAGGCGCGGCTTGCGGAGTTGCTCGGCGTGGAGCCGGGTCTGGTCTCGGTAAAGGCGACCACGACGGAGAAGCTCGGCTTTACCGGCCGTGGCGAGGGGATTGCGGCACAGGCGGTGGCGACGGTGATGGTGCCGGGGTGAGACCGTAACGTGTGGCGCAGGGTGGGCTTTTCGGGCGCTCAGGTCGAACCCACGTGCGGGGCGTGCTAGACCTGACGGACACCGGAGCCAGGTTTACGGCCTGGCTGGAATATCAGAGGGGTTCGGATGACTCTATTCAGCAGGATTTTCGCTGGCAAAGCGCCTGGCATGATGGGTGCGGCCCTGGGCCTGGCGCTTCTGGCCGGTTGTGCGACCAGCACCCCGCCGGCGCCGGTGCAGATGGCCAATCCCTACCCCCCGGTCCCTGCCCTGCCCGTCGAAAACCAGGGCCTGCCGCCGGTCTCCGAAGAGCCGCTGACCTTCCAGCCAGGGCACTACAACTGGACCGGCACGGGCTACGCCTATGTCCCCGGCGCCTGGGTCAAGCGCGCTGGACATGGCATGTTGTGGCAGGCTGGATACTGGGCGCTCGGCCCGACGGGCTGGGCTTGGGTGCCGCCCCACTGGATGTGAGGCGGCTCCGGGATCAGGCGCCAAGCCGGGCCAGGGCAGCGTTGATGAGCTGCACCGCGGTGGCCGGGTCGCCGGAGCCGATGGCGCGACGGGCATTGCCGAGTTCGGTGACGCTGGGGCTGCTATCCGGCACGCCGGCGCGCGAGGGGGCCACGTCGCGGCTGAGCAGGCGGGATTCAGCGCGCTCCAGGCTCTCCTGGGCCTCGCCGGTGCGCCCGGCGGCGAGCGCCGTGCGGGCATTCAGCAGATAGGCGCGCACATCGGCATCCTCACCCACGGCGGGGGTCGGCAGGCGCGGGGCGATTTCGGATTTGGTGGTGGCGGCGTCGGTATTGGCGGTCTTGGCCGAGAGCGGCAGGGACTGGCCGGTGCCGATCACGTTGCCGGGGCGCGCACCTGTGGCTGGGTCCACGCCATTGACGATGGCGGGGCCGCGCGGGGCTTGGGCCAGGGCCGGCAGTGCGGCGCCGGTGGCGGCGAGCAGGATGGTGGCGGCGGCGAGAGTAAGACGGGCTGACATGGCAATCTCCTGGTAGGTGGTCACCGAGCGGGCTCGGCTGGTCTCTCGTCAACTGATGCCGCCGCTATGTGGTTGCGGGCGGCTGGTATTTCATCAGGGGACCTCTACCGCCGTTCATAGAGCAGGCGGCAGCGGATCGTGCCCGGCAAGGCGCGCATTTCGGCCAGTACCACCTGCGCATCGGCATCGCCCTCGGCATCGATCACCACATAGCCGATTTCGCCCTCGGTCTGCAGGAACTGGGCGGCGATGTTCAGCCCGTGGCGGGAGAGGATGTCGTTCATCCGCCCCATCGTGCCGGGCTGATTGGCATGCACATGCATGAAGCGGGTGCCGGTCAGGCGGGCCGGCAGCTGGACCTGGGCGAAATTCACCGCGCCGAGCGTGGCGCCGGTATCGCTGTAATCGATCAGCTTGCGCGCGACTTCCATGCCGATGCGCTGCTGCGCCTCTTCCGTCGAGCCGCCGATATGCGGGGTGAGGATGACATTGGCGATACCCTGTAATGGGCTGACGAGCTTGTCCTTGGCGCCGGCGGGCTCGTTCGGGAAGACATCGACAGCGGCACCGAGCAGGTCGCCGCTGCGCAGAGCTGCGGCCAGCGCATCGAGATCGACCACCGTGCCGCGCGCATTGTTGATCAGGACCGCGCCCTTTTTCATCGCGGCGATTTCGGCCGGACCGATCAGCCCGGCAGTGTCGACACTTTCCGGCACATGCAGGCTGACCACATCGGCCTCGGCGAGCAGCGCGTGCAGCGAGGCGGCCTGGCGCGCATTGCCATGCGGCAGCTTGGACGCGTGATCGTGAAAGATCACCTGCATGCCGAAGGATTCCGCGAGCACGGAGAGCTGGCTGCCGATATTGCCGTAGCCGATAATGCCGAGAGTCTTGCCGCGCACTTCCCAGCTATTGGCGGCCGACTTGATCCATTCACCGGCATGGGCGGCGACCGATTTCGGGAAGATGCCGCGCAGCAGCATGACGATTTCACCAATCACCAGCTCGGCGACGCTGCGCGTGTTGGAAAACGGCGCGTTGAACACCGGGATGCCGCGCCGGCGCGCGGCGATAAGATCAACCTGGTTGGTGCCGATGCAGAAGCAGCCCACCGCGACCAGGCGATCGGCGGCGGCGAAGGCGGCCTCGTCGAGTTGTGTGCGGCTACGGATGCCGACGAAATGCACGCCGGAAAGCGCCTCGCGCAAGGCATCGCCATCGAGCGCCTTGGGCAGGCGGGTCACATTTGCATAACCGGCGGCGGCCAGCGCCGTGGCGGCGGTGTCGCTGATGCCTTCGAGCAGCAGGATGCGGATGCGGTCCTTCGCCAGGGAAAGCCGCTCATTATCGGGATGGTCGCTCATCGCATGCTCCAGGCCGGTCGCTGAGCGCCATGGTCTAGGAGCCTCAACCGCGCCGATCAACCGTGGGTGTATTAAGGGCCATCGGCGCTGCCATGCGGCGATGGCCGTCCCCCACGCGCGGCAGACGCCTTTGTGGCGCCATGATTGAGGCGTTGAAAGCCCCACGGGGCTGCACCATCCTTGACAGGAGAGGCGCTGCCTGAGTCCGCGCCACAGAGGAGATTCACGCAATGAAGCATGCGATCAAACGCTGGGTTGTGCCCATGACGGTGGCGGCCGCCCTGGCCGCCAGCCTAACGGCCTGCACCAATCCGAATGACCCGGGCCAGCGCGCGCTCGGTGGCGGCGCGATTGGCGCTGCCGGAGGCGCCGCGATCGGCAGCATCGCCGGTGGCGGCCGCGGCGCACTAGCCGGCGCCCTGCTCGGTGGCGCCCTGGGCGCTGTTACCGGGGCGGCCACCGCGCCAGCGCAACAACCGCCCCCGCCCGGCTATTACCCGCCGCCGCCGCCGCGCTACTGAACGACGACTGGACTGACCGCATGACGAGGTTTGGGGCTTGCCCCGGACCTCGTTCGTGTTTGTGAGGGACGTGTTGAGCTGACGATGTGAGAGCGCCGATCCGGCGATCGTCCGGAGCGATGGGTATTTTCCGATACTGTGGCTGACTGATTTTTACCGCCAATAATACGGCGCACGCACCTTCGCGCGCCCGTGGCTAGGGCCCGACGCTCAGTGTGCCGAATATTTCACGCCTCATCTTTCAGAACTGGAATTCCTCATGTCCAAAACGATGCACATCGCGCGCTCCGTGCTTGCCTTTGGCGGTATTGCACTCCTCGCCGCCTGCGCGCAGACCGCTGCCCCGATGGTCGCGGCCAGCGTGCCGACAGTGCCGTCAAATCCGCCCATGGTCTCGCCCGGCCCCACGGCGCAATGGCACCATGTTGCCTTTGATACCAACAGCACGACGCTCAATCCCGCTGCCCGTGCTGCCGTCAACGACGTGACGGCCTATCTGCGCACCAACCCGAATGCGACCGCGACCATTATCGGGCGCGCCGATACTGTCGGAAGTGCTGACTACAACATGCATCTCTCGCATAAGCGCGCCGACGTTGTGCGCGACGCGCTGGTCTATGAAGGCGCCATCACACCTGATCGCGTCGAGACGCGCTGGACTGGCGAAACACGCCGATCCGCTGCCGCTGGCGACAATGTCGCTGTTGCGGCCAACCGCGTCGTTGACATCGCCATCCATTGAAAATGCGCCCTGCATCAAGGCGGCCTCCCCAAATTGGGACGGCACGGACGCGCCAGACAGTGCGCGTCCTGCTGATCCTGATGGCTGGGCTGACACTGTCGGGCTGTGTTGCGATGCCGTATGGCGAGCGTGGCGGGCGCATGCCCTATGGCGAACGCGGCGATCGTGACCAGCACAACGATCGTGCATACCATGGCGGTAATGGAAATGACCATGAATACGGTCGCCGCGTCTGGAGATGATGACGAACTCTCGCCTGTGATCAGGCGAGAGACATGAAGATCGGTCCGCGGGAATTACTGCCTCCCGCGCACCGATTTTTTTTGTTCGATCAAGAGACAACCGAAATTGCCGGTGGCCTGCCTCCTTCCATCGCGATGGCCCGGCATCGAGGGCTTCTGGAGTTCAGTCCAGTGCCATTCTCAGCAACACCGATAGGGGCTTGCTTCCCTGGAATGGAATGAAGTCCATCCCAGGGAAACGGACTCTAGCCTAACTGGACAACGATCATGTGAGTCATGCCATCATCCACGAGACGCAGGGTCAGCGGCCGCGCCGTAACAACCTCCCCGTCCAGCGTCGCAGAGGCGATGCCACTGCTGATACCGCCGGGATTCCTAACGCTGATATCGTAATGCGCTCTACCATGCTTGAGAGAAATATCGAATCCTGGCCACGTCTTGGGAATGCACGGGTCGAGCGTCAGCGTATCGCGGCCAAGGTGAAAACCGAGAATGCTCTCCAAGCCCGCACGCTGCATCCATCCGGCCGAGCCTGTGTACCAAGTCCAGCCTCCGCGGCCAACATGCGGCGCCACACCGTAAATATCCGCGGCAACCACGTAGGGCTCCACCTTGTAGCGATGCACATCCGAGCGGATGCGCGCGTGGTTGATCGGGTTCAGCATGGAAAATGCATCATAGGCTTTGTCGCCCTGGCCCAATGCGGCAAAGGCCATGACCGACCACAGTGCCGCATGTGTGTACTGACCACCATTCTCACGAATACCGGGCGGATATCCGCGGATGTAGCCGGGATCCCCAACTCCCTTGTCGAACGGCGGCGCGAACAGCAATGCCAGCCCGGTGCCGGGCCTTATCAGTTCACGCTCCACAGCCGCCATCGCATGAGCTGCCCGCGCGGGCTCGGCGGCACCCGACAGAACTGCCCAGGATTGCGCGATGGAATCGATACGACATTCCTGCGCGCTGGACGAGCCAAGCGGCGTACCGTCGTCATAAAAGGCGCGGCGATACCAGTCGCCGTCCCAGGCTTCGCGTTCAATGGCCTGCCGCAACGCGATCGCATGGGCGCGCCAGGCCTCGGCGCGCGAACTCTCCCCGCGTGCATCTGCAATCGTCGCAAAAACGGACAGTGTCTTACAGAGAAACCTATAAACAGCGGGCGCAAAGTGTACCACTGAACGGGCGTTGATCTGCCCTTTTTAGGCGGCGCAAAAGTGTACCGGTCCTGATAGGCCGCTCGATGCCTCTGAATGGCATGGAGGAGCCGAAAGGATGTTCACAGTGGAGCTCTATGC
>CANJOG010000138.1 GCA_947475475.1 Acetobacteraceae bacterium | reverse complement strand
TGGCCGCAACGGCACGGGCCGCTTCAGCCGGGTCGCCGGCGAGGTTCCGCTCGGCGGAGAAGGCCCAGCGCGCCGTGCTCAACGTCGCCGCACCCGCATCCTGCAAGCCCCAGAGCGCGCCCCAGCGTGAACTTGTCAGGCTCGCCGTGTCGATGGCGGGGCGGGGCGCGCATGCCGAGAGTGCGAGACCGGTGAATATGGTCGCGGAAAAGAGTGAACGGCGCATGATCCCTCCCAGAGACAGTCGTCTTATCGCAGCGGTGATGCCCCAACGCGGTGCCGCTCCGCCAGGTCCACGTAATGGCGGGTGGTCGCATCGAAGCCGGCGCGCTCCTCCGGGGTGAGCCGCCGCACCAGCTTGGCCGGCGCGCCCGCCCAGAGCTCGAGCTTGCCGACCCGCTTGCCCGGCGTCAGCAGCGCATGGGCGGCCAGCATGCCGCCCTCCTCGATCACCGCGCCATCCAGCACGGTCGCCTGGATGCCGACAAAGGCGCGGTTTTCCAGCGTGCAGGCATGGATCACGGCCGCGTGGCCAACCGTGACGTCATCGCCGATCAGGCAGGGGAAGCGGGCGCGGTTTACATGCAGCACCGTGCCGTCCTGAATGTTGGAACGGGCGCCGATGCGGATGAAATTCGTGTCGCCACGCAGCACGCAATGATACCAGACGCTGCTTTTCGGCCCGATCGTCACATCCCCGATGATCACCGCGGTCGGCGCCACATAGGCGTCAGGTGCGATATTCGGGAAGGCATCCTCGAAGCGATACAGCGTCGGCACATGCGCGCCTGTGCTACCCGGCCGGTCGTCAGGCATGCGCGTGTTCCAGCGCCGCCGGCTTATCCAGCCCGAGCATCAGGCGCAGATTCTGCACCGCTGCTCCCGAGGCGCCCTTGCCGAGATTGTCGAGCCGCGCCACCAGCACCGCCTGGCCGCGCTTCTCATTGCCGAACACGCGCAGTTCCATCAGGTCCGTGTCGTTCAGATCCTCCGCCTCGATGCGGCCGCCATCGCTCGGCGGCAGCACGCGAACCTGGCCGCCTTGCGGGTAATGACCTTCAAGGATGTCGAACAGGATTTCCGGCCCGAACACGCCGCGCAGTGCATCGAGATGCAGCGGCACGGAGACCAGCATCCCCTGGCGGAAATGCCCCACCGAGGGAACAAAGATCGGCCGGCGTGTCAGGCGGGAATAGAACTGCATCTCCGGCAGGTGCTTGTGCTCCAGCCCAAGAGCGTAGAGTTCGAAGGACGGGCCGCCAGCTTTCTCATGCGCCTCGATCATCGACTTGCCGCCGCCGGAATAGCCGGACACCGCATTGACTGCGATCGGATAATCATCGGGCAGCACGCCGGCATCGACCAGCGGGCGGATCAGCGCGATGGCACCGGTCGGATAGCAGCCCGGATTGGCGACCCGCGCGGCGGCGGCGATGCGGGTCCCCTGCCCCGCATGCAATTCGGCAAAACCGTAAGCCCAGTCCGGATCGACACGATGCGCCGTGCTGGCGTCCAGCAGCTTGGGCGCTTTCGTGCCAAGCGAGGCCGCCAGCGCCGCCGATTCCTTCGCCGCGTCATCGGGCAGGCAGAGCACCACCAGATCGACCTGTTCCATCATCTCGCGCCGCGCGTCCGGGTCCTTGCGGCGATCCGGGGCAATGCTGCGCAGTTCGATACCGGCCATGCCATCCAGGCGCTCGCGAATGCCAAGCCCCGTGGTGCCGGCTTCGCCATCGATGAATACGCGGTAGGTCTGGGTCATCGGTTTGCGCTCCTTAAGACGGAGAATGGGGATGGTCGCGCGAGGCGTAAAGTCCGGACTGCGGAGAGCTGATCCGCGCAAAGAAAAAGGGCCATGCTCGCGCATGGCCCTTTCGCATTTCCGGCTGGAAATCCCAGATCAGCGCTTGCTGAACTGGAAGCTCCGGCGGGCCTTGGCCTTGCCGTATTTCTTGCGCTCGACCACGCGGCTATCGCGGGTGAGGAAGCCTGCGACCTTGAGGATCGGACGCAGGTTCGGCTCGTAGTAGGTCAGCGCGCGGCTGATGCCGTGGCGTACCGCGCCGGCCTGGCCGGAGAGGCCGCCACCGACAACAGTGCAGGTCACGTCGAACTGGTTGTAGCGATCGGCAACCAGGAAGGGCTGAGTGAGCAGCATGCGCAGCACGGGGCGGGCGAAATAGACGCCAACCTTGCGGCCATTCACCGTGATCTCGCCCTTGCCCGGCTTGATCCAGACGCGGGCAACAGCGTTCTTGCGGCGACCGGTCGCGTAGGAGCGGCCGAATTCATCGCGCTTGGGCTCGCGCACCACCGTCTCGGCGGCGGCGGCCGGAGAAGCAACGGGCAGATCCTTAAGATCGGCCAGCGTGCGGGTCTGTGTTCCGGACATGCTCAGGCCCTCTTGTTCTTCGGATTGAGTGCCGCAACGTCCAGCGGCTTGGGCTGCTGGCCGTCATGCGGATGCGCTGTGCCGGCATAGATGTAGAGATGCTTCATCTGCGCGCGCTGCAGCGGGCCGCGCGTGATCATGCGCTCAACGGCCTTCTCAAGCACGCGTTCCGGGTGCTTGGACTCAAGGCGCTGACGGATCGAGCGGCCCTTGATGCCACCGGCATAGCCCGTGTGGTAATACAGGATGGCCTGGTCGGCCTTGTTGCCGGTCACGTGCACCTTGTCGGCGTTGACGACAATGACATTGTCGCCGCAATCGACATGCGGGGTGAACTGGGGCTTGTGCTTGCCGCGCAGGCGGGTGGCGATGATGGTAGCCAGGCGGCCAAGAACGACACCTTCAGCGTCGATCAGCACCCAGTCCTTCTTCACCTCCGCAGGCTTCAGCGAGAGAGTAGTCTTCATCTCGTAGATCCTCTTGGAAAAGTCGGCGGCTTTTGGCGGTGAAATGACGCCCCGTCAAGCTGTTTGTGGTGGTGGTATTATATTACCACCACCTCTCTCAACCGCCGGAGCCAAGGCTTTGCCGCACTCCGTCCAGCGTAATCTGCGCGGCCAGCGCTGCCAGAATGACACCAAGCACACGCCCGAACACGCTCGCTCCGGTCTCGCCCAGCAGCCGCGCGATCCATCGGGCCATGAGCAGGCCACCAAGAGTCACCAACAGGGCAACAAGAAGTGCCAGCTGGATTGCAATCGATCCCACCCATCCTTGCCCGGCCTGGGAGCGCAGCAGCACCATGGTGGTCATCGCACCGGGCCCGGCGATCAGCGGAATGGCCAGCGGGAAAACACTGATATCCTGGTCCGGCTGCATCGCAGCCGCGCGTTCATCCCGGGTCCCGCGCAGGGCGCCACGGGCAGTTGTGCCACGGGCGGTCACCATATCGGCGGCCGCGATGAACAGCAGGATGCCGCCGGCGACCTTCATGGCCGGCAGGCCGATTCCGAGCCCTGAGAGCAGCGCCCCTCCGCCCAGGCCAAAAGCCGCCAGCACGATATAGGCGATGATGCAGGCGCGGATTGCCTGGACCTTGCGTTCCGTCGGCGAGTCCCGCGTGGTCATGCCGGCGAAGATCACGGCAGTGCCAGGCGGATCGATGATCACGAGCAGGGCCACCAGGGCATAGATGAAGCCGGCGAGCGGTTCATACGGCATGGGCGATGATGCGCTCTGGCCCGCCCCGATACAACGATGTCAGCCCTCCGCCGCCCTGCGCCGCGCCTCGGCGAGGTCTTCGGGCGTGTTCACATTGGCGAAGAGACTGGCATCGGCGAAGTCCACCGCCCGCGCGCCGATCGCGGCGGCGAAGGCGCGCACCGACCGGCTCTCGCTTCTCACCATCCAGGCGTCCAGTGTGCCGAGCAGTGCGACCGGCCAGAGGGCGATCACCGGATGGTCCTGCCCGCCAGTGGCGGCGAAAGACGGGCTGGGCGACAGCGCGGCGGCGAGTCCGGACGGCAGGAAGGGCATGTCGCCGGCGACAGTGAGCAGCGCCTCCGCTCCCTGCCGGTCCGCCCATTCCAGCCCTGCCAGGATGCCCGCCAGCGGCCCCTCGCCGGCCAGCGCGCCGTCATCCACCACGGGCAGGGGATACGCCGCATACCGCGCCGGATCCCCATTGGCGGCCAGCGCAATCAGCGATGTCTCGCAACGCAGGGCGTCGAGCGTGCGTGCCAGGATGGTCCGCCCGCGAATCTCCAGCAGCGGCTTGTCCACCCCGCCCAAACGGCGCGCGGCGCCACCCGCCAGGATGATCGCGGCAAGGTACGTCATGCGATTTTCGGAGAAGAACGGTGGGGCGAGCGATGGGTCTCGAACCCACGACATCCAGGACCACAACCTGGCGCTCTAACCAACTGAGCTACGCCCGCCATCCGTTCAGGGCGCCGCATGTAGGACACACGGCGCTGGCCGTCAATGGAATCCCGGCTGCACTCATGCGGTTTAGAGCCGTGCATTGCGACGAAAATGCGCCGTCAGCCGCGCCACCGCCTCATCGAGCACCTCCGGCCGCTTGCAGAAGGCAAACCGGGCGAAATGCCGCGGCGCATCGCCTTCATAAAAAGCCGAGACCGGAATGGCGGCGACACGGGCGTGTTCGGTGATGTGGCGGCAGAAGGCGATATCGTCGCCCTCGAAGCCGAGCGGCGAGAAATCCGCGGTGATGAAATAGCTGCCGTGCGTCGGCAGCACGGCAAACCCGGCGGCTTCCAGCCCGGCGCCCAGCCGGTCCCGCCGCTCCTGCATGCCCATGGCGAGGCCGGTGAAATAGGCGTCGTCCTTCGCCAGGCCCTGTGCCACGGCGCGCTGAAGGTTTGGCGCGGTGGTGAAGGTCAGGTTCTGATGCGCCTTGGCCACCACTGAAATCAGGCTTGCCGGGCCGCTGATATAGCCGACCTTCCAGCCGGTGAATGAGAAGGTCTTGCCGGCACTGCCAATGCGCAGGCAACGCTCGCGCATGCCCGGCAGGGTCATCAGGGGGATATGCGCGTGACCGTCGAAGGTCAGGTGCTCATAGACTTCGTCGCAGATCGCATAGGCATCGTGCTGGGCCAGCAGCCCGGCGATGAAAGCGAGATCATCGGCGGAGAACACCTTGCCGGTCGGGTTCATCGGCGAATTGAGCAGGATCGCCTTGGTCTTCGGCCCAAAGGCGGCGGCCAATTCCGTGCGCGGCAGGTCCCAGTTCGGCGGCATTGTGCGCACCAATCGCGGGATCGCGCCAAGCAGGCGGATCACCGGCACATAGGTGTCGTAGAGCGGCTCGATCAGCACCACCTCATCGCCCGGATTGAGCAGGGCCGCGAGACAGGAAGCCAAGGCCTCGGTCGCCCCGGAGGTGACCACCACTTCCGATGCCGGGTCGATTTCCAGCCCATAGAACCGCTTATTGGCCGCGGACACCGCCTGGCGCAGTTCGGGCAGGCCAACGAGCGGCGGATACTGATTACGCCCGTCGAACAGGGCATCGGCAGCCGCCCGGACAAGGTCCGCCGGGCCTTCAGTATCAGGAAAACCCTGCCCGAGATTGATGGCGTCGTGCTGGACGGCAAGAGCCGACATGACCGTGAAGATCGTCACGGCAGTTGTACTCAAAATCGAGTTCAGCGGCTTCATCTCAATCCCCAGGCTGGTGGAGTCCCGTAGCGGCAACGGAACGGCGAGGCAACGCTATCCAAGGACAGGAACTGTTATCCCTCAGGCACAAGGCACGCGCACATCAAGGTGCCGACTCCACTGCGGATACAATGAGTGCATTGATCCCCTCCCCCACGGTGAAGAGCGTGAGTTCGCGGCCTGACCCTGTGGTCCAGCGGAAGCGACAGGGTGCCCGCCCATCGACCGCGCACGCCTCGGTCTCGGGATAGGCGTCACAAATATCCGCTCTATGGCTACAGAAGCGTTCATCCTGTGGGACGCGGGCTGGACGCGCCCCGGAGCCGATCAATAGCTCGCGGGCTTGGCGGTAAGGGAGCCCGACGATTTCT
>CANJOG010000137.1 GCA_947475475.1 Acetobacteraceae bacterium | reverse complement strand
CCCTCGGTGCGCTTTTCGTCGCCGTCACGCTGTTCATGCCGCAGGGTATTCTCGGCCTGATGACGAAACTCTCGCGCAAACGCACGCCCCCTGAAGTGACGGTGGAGGCAGGCCAATGAGCAAGGATCGCGCAACCGGCTCGCTGCTCTATCTCGACGGCGTGACCGTGTCATTCGATGGCTTCCGTGCGCTCAACTCGCTTTCGCTCATGCTGGAGCCTGGCGAGATGCGCGCGGTGATCGGCCCCAATGGCGCCGGTAAGACCACGATGATGGATGTCATCACCGGCAAGACACGCCCAGACCAGGGCGATGTACTCTACGGCGAGACAACCGATCTCACCCGTCTCGAAGAGCCGGACATCGCCTCGCTCGGCATCGGCCGCAAGTTCCAGAAGCCCACCGTCTTCGAAAAACTGACTGTGTGGGACAATCTTCTGCTTGCCCTTTCCAATGACAGGAGGCCGAACTTTACACTCTGGGCACGCGAGAGTGCCGAGGAAAAGCAGCGCATCAACGACCTGCTGGACCTCACGCGCCTCTCCGCCCATAAGCACCGCCTCGGCGGCGATCTCAGCCATGGCCAGAAGCAGTGGCTGGAAATCGGCATGTTGCTCGCGCAGGACCCAAAACTCCTGCTGCTCGACGAACCCGTCGCCGGCATGACGGATTCGGAGACTGAGCAGACGGCCATTCTGCTGCGCGAGATCAACAAGACCCGCTCGGTGGTGGTGGTCGAGCACGACATGCATTTCGTGCGCGAGCTTGGTGTGAAAGTGACGGTGCTGCACGAAGGTTCCGTGCTGGCCCAGGGAAGTCTCGACAAGGTGAGCGCCGATCCGCGCGTCATCGAAGTCTATCTGGGGCGCTGAGCAATGTTGCCAGTCAGCGGAGCTGAACAATGTTGAACGTCAGCGGAATCGATCTGCATTACGGTGCGGCCATCGCGCTGCGCCAGGTTTCGGTCAAGGCCGAGATCGGCAAAGTCACCTGCGTGCTCGGCCGTAACGGCGTGGGCAAATCCTCGCTGCTGCGCGCGATTGTCGGCGCGCATCCGATCAGCAAGGGCAAGATCACCTGGAACGGCACCGATATCAGCCGCATGGCCACTTATGACCGTGCGCGCCATGGCATCGCCTATGTGCCGCAGGGGAGGGAGATCTTCCCGCTACTTACCGTGTCGGAAAATCTCCAGACGGGATTTGCAGTTCTGAAAGGCCGTGACCGCAAGGTGGCTGACGAAATCTTCGACCTATTCCCGGTGCTCAAGACCATGATGCACCGGCGCGGCGGTGATCTCTCCGGCGGCCAGCAACAGCAACTCGCCATCGCCCGCGCATTGGTGACACGCCCGACGCTGCTCGTGCTCGACGAGCCGACCGAGGGTATCCAGCCGAGCATCATCAAGGATATCGGCCGCGTCATCGCCCTGTTGCGTGATCGCGGCGAGATGGCCATTCTGCTGGTCGAGCAATATTTCGACTTCGCCCGCGAGCTCTCCGACCGTGTGGCGGTGCTGGATCGCGGCGATATCGTCATGCAAGGCGGGTGGGATGAACTGGCCGAAGAGGACGTCCGTCGTCGCCTCTCCGTTTGATCTGGGCGGCGCCGCAGCGTCACAGCACCAGCGTGCGCGTGGAGAAATCGATCTGGTGGCGATTGCCCGCGATGGCATCACCGCCCCGCATCGTCTCTACCGCTCCGGCTGCCTGCATGTGCGCCTGCCGCGCCCGGAACAGCAGGGGTGGCTGCCGATGGTGTTGATGAACAGCTCAGGCGGAATCGCAGCCGGTGACCGGCTCGACGTGGCGGTCGCGGCCGAATCCGGCGCGCGTGTCACTATCGCTGCCCAGGCTGCCGAACGCTTCTACCGTGCCGGCCCGGTGCGCACGCCCTCGCATTTGCGCAACCGCATCCGCGTGGCCGATGGCGCGGCACTGGAATGGTTGCCGCAGGAGACCATCCTGTTCGACGACGCGTCTCTCGATCGCACGCTGGATATCGACCTGGCCGGCAATGCCTGGTTTCTCGGCGTCGAGACTCTGGTCTTTGGCCGCAAGGCGATGGGCGAGACCGTCCGCCGCCTCATGCTGCGCGACCGCATCCGCCTGCGCCAGGACGGCGTGTTGAAACTCCACGATGCTGTCAGGATGGATGGCGATGCCGAGGCCATGCTCACCCGCCGCGCCGTGGGTGGCCAGGCCAACGCGCTCTCCACGCTGATCCTCGCAGCGCCCGAGGCTGAGTCCATGGTTACACCACTGCGCGAAATATTCGCCGAAAGAGGGACTGAAGCCGGTGTCTCCTTCTGGAATGGTTTTCTCCTGGCGCGTATCCTCGGCCCGACATCCGAAATGCTGCGGGGCGACGTGATCGCCGCCCTGTCCCTGTTGCGCGCGGGCCGTGAACTCCCCCGTGTGTGGCGCTGCTGAAAAGAGATCGCACCATGAATCTGACACCGCGTGAAAAAGACAAATTGCTGATCTCCATGGCCGCCATGGTCGCCCGCCGCCGGATGGAGCGTGGGGTGAAGCTCAATCATCCAGAAGCTGTCGCCCTCATCAGCGATTTTGTCGTCGAAGGTGCCCGCGACGGCCGCACCGTCGCCGATCTGATGGAAGCCGGCGCGCATGTCATCACCCGCGCACAGGTCATGGACGGCATCGCCGACATGATTTCCGATGTGCAGGTCGAGGCCACTTTCCCAGACGGCACTAAGCTCGTCACCGTTCACCAGCCGATCCGCTGAGGGCAGACACAATGATCCCTGGAGAAGTCATTCCCGCCGAGGGCGAGATCGACCTGAATGAAGGTCTGGCGCGCACCGAACTCACCGTCGCCAATACCGGCGACCGCCCGGTGCAGGTCGGCAGCCATTACCATTTTGCCGAGGCCAATCCCGCGCTTTCCTTCGATCGTGCCGCTGCGCGCGGTCAGCGCCTGGATATCCCCGCCGGCACGGCGGTGCGTTTTGAACCCGGCCAGACCCGTAGCGTGACATTGGTGCCCTTCCGCGGCGCCCGCACGGTGATCGGTTTCCGCGGCGATGTGATGGGAGCACTCTGATGGCGCGCATTACACGACAGGCCTATGCCGACATGTATGGCCCCACTGTGGGCGATCGCGTGCGCCTGGCCGATACCGAACTCTTCATCCAGGTCGAGCGCGACTACACAATTTACGGCGAGGAAGTGAAATTCGGCGGCGGCAAGGTCATCCGCGACGGCATGGGCCAGTCCCAGGCTTCGCAGGCCGAGGGCGCGGTCGATACCGTCATCACCAATGCGCTGATCCTCGACCATTGGGGCATCGTGAAGGCCGATATCGGCATCATCAACGGCCGTATCAGTAAGATCGGCAAGGCCGGTAATCCGGACGTGCAGCCGGGTGTGGATATCATCGTCGGTCCCGGCACCGAGGTCATTGCCGGTGAAGGCAAGATCATCACCGCCGGCGGCATTGACAGCCATATCCATTACATCTGCCCGCAACAGGTGGACGAAGCGATTGCCTCCGGCGTCACCACGCTGGTTGGCGGCGACACCGGCCCCGCCACCGGTACTTCCGCCACCACCTGCACGCCCGGCCCCTGGCACATGGCCCGCATGCTGCAAGCCGCCGAGGGCCTGCCGGTCAATCTTGCCTTTGCTGGCAAGGGGAATGCGTCACGCCCGGCTGCACTCGAAGAAATGATCCGCGCCGGTGCATCTTCGCTCAAGCTGCATGAAGATTGGGGCACCACGCCCGCCGCCATCGATTGCTGCCTGAGTGTCGCTGACAGATTCGACGTGCAGGTGATGATCCATACCGACACGCTGAATGAATCCGGCTTCGTCGAAGACACCATCGCCGCCTTCAAGGGCCGCACCATCCACGCCTTCCACACAGAAGGCGCGGGCGGTGGTCACGCGCCGGATATCATCCGCGTCGCCGGCCTGCCCAACGTGCTGCCCAGTTCGACTAACCCGACGCGCCCCTATACGCGCAACACGCTGGACGAACATCTCGACATGCTGATGGTCTGTCATCACCTCGACAGCTCCATCCCCGAAGACGTCGCCTTCGCCGAATCCCGCATCCGCCGCGAGACCATCGCCGCCGAGGATATTCTGCACGATCTCGGCGCCCTCTCGATGATTTCCTCCGACAGCCAAGCCATGGGCCGCGTCGGCGAGGTCATCACCCGCACCTGGCAGACCGCGCATAAGATGAAAATCCAGCGCGGCGCCCTCATTGGCGACGGCGCCGCCGACAATGCCCGCGCCAAGCGCTACGTCGCGAAATACACCATCAACCCCGCCATCGCGCAGGGCCTGGCGCATGAAATCGGCAGTGTCGAGCCCGGCAAACTTGCCGATCTCGTGCTCTGGACGCCGGCCTTCTTCGGCGTGAAGCCGGACCTGATCATCAAGGGCGGCGCCATCGCCTCGGCGATGATGGGCGACCCAAATGCCTCGATCCCCACCCCGCAGCCCATCCATTCGCGCCCGATGTTCGGCTCCTATGGCGGTGCACTCGCCGCCACCTGCATCACCTTTGTCTCCGGCGCTGCGCTGGAAGATGAGATCGGCCGTAAACTCGGCCTCTCGCGCATGCTCTCCGCCGTGCGCAACACGCGCGGCGGCATCGGCAAGCACAGCATGATCAATAACGACGCGACGCCCAATATCGAGGTCGATCCCGAGACCTATGAAGTGCGTGCCGATGGCGTGCTGCTGACCTGCGAGCCCGCCGAGACCCTGCCCATGGCGCAGCGATACTTTCTGTTCTGAGCGGGAATTTTCGTATGCGCTCCCATTCCGTTCTGCCCGCCGGCGCCTGGCCGGAGGCGGATCAACGCGACACGGTGCTGGTCGATTTCGACCGCAGGCATCGCCGCCGCATTGTCCTGACCACCGAATCCGGCGCCAGCCTGCTCGTCGATCTCCCGCATGCCGCCCGCCTGCGCGACGGTGACGCGCTCGCGCTCGAATCCGGCGGTTATGTGCGCGTGCGTGCGCGGCCGGAGCATCTGCTGGAAATCCATTCCGACCAGGAAAATCTTATTCGCATCGCCTGGCATCTCGGCAATCGCCATCTGCCGGTGCAAATGACTCCCGGAAGTCTTATCATCCGCTACGACCACGTCATCGCCGATATGGTGCACACACTGGGCGGTCACGCCCACGAAATCCACGCCGCCTTCGATCCGGAAGCCGGCGCCTATGCCGGCGGGCATTCGCATCTGACCGACGATGATGACGACCATCATCACGATCATGCGCACCCGCACGGTCACGACCATGACCACTGATCTCTCCGCGTTGCTCCGTTTGCTCTCCTGGCTCTCCCCCGCCTTCCCGACCGGCGGCTTCGCCTATTCGCACGGCCTGGAATGGGCCGTCGAAGCCGGTGACATCACCAACGCGGCCACGCTGCAATCCTGGCTCGCCGACCTGCTGCGCCACGGCTCCGGCCGCAACGACGCGATCCTGCTACGCCACGCCCATGCCGCCTGCAAAGATGCCGCGGTACTCGACGATCTTGCCGAACTCGCTGCCGCCACCTGCGCCTCGCGCGAACGCCATCTCGAAGCCATCGCCCAGGGTAATGCCTTCGTCGCCGCCGCCCGCCCGTGGCGCGATGCGGCCTGGCACCTGCCCAACGACATCCACTACGCCGTCGCCGTTGGCGCGCTCGCCGGCCACCACGATATCCCGGCCGAGGATGCCTGCGCCGGCTTCCTGCACTGCTTCACATCGAACCTGATTTCCGCCGCGGTGCGCGCCATCCCGCTCGGTCAATCCGCCGGCCTCGCCGTGCAGGCCGCCCTGGCGCCGCTTATTCTTGAGACCACCAGCGAAACACGCGACGCCTCGCTCGACGATCTCGGCGGCGCCTGCTTCCGCGCCGATCTCGCCGCCATGCGGCACGAAACCCAGTACACGAGGTTGTTCAGGACATGAGCACATCATCCCCCAACGGCCCCCTGCGCGTCGGTG
>CANJOG010000136.1 GCA_947475475.1 Acetobacteraceae bacterium | reverse complement strand
ATCTTCACCGAGGAAGTCAGCCCCGCCACCTATGCCAATCTCGCCCGCATGGGCATGACCCCACGTTTTGAGACCGGCGCGAAGGCGTAATCCCGCCGCCACAAACGGCACACAAAAGAAAACGGCCTGGAGCATCCCTGCTCCAGGCCGTTTTTGGTTTCAGCGTGATCTCGCCTACTTCTTATCGCCATCCAGCGGCAGCGCCACCCAGCGCATGCCGTCCGCGCTCTGCACCAGCAGCAGCGCCGTGCGGCGGTTCTGCTTGCGCACGCGGTCGAGACGGTCACGCACCTCGCCCGGATTGGCCACCGGCTCCTGCTGCACCTCGACGATCACATCGCCGGCGCGCAGGCCCTTCTCTGCTGCCGCACTGTTCGGCGCGACCTCGGTGACGACAACGCCCTTCTGATCCGCGCCGAGCGTGAACTGCTTGCGCATCTCGTCCGTGATATTGCCGAGTTTCAGCCCGAGGCCGGCTAGCTCGGTCGGCTTCTCGGCCGGCGGACGCCCGCCCTTGGCATCCGGTTTCGCCGAGGCCACGGCCTGGTCTTCCGGCATTTCGGCCACCGCGATCTGCACCGTGGCCTCCTTGCCATCGCGCCACACCGTCACCGGGACCGACTGGCCAATCGGCGTCTCGGCCACGACGCGCGGGAGATTCTTCATCTCCTTGATGTCCTGGCCATTGAATTTGAGGATCACATCGCCGCTGCGCAGCTTGCCTTTCTCGGCAGGGCTGCCTTCGGTCACGCCCGCGACCATGGCACCCGTCGCATCCTTCAGACCGATACTGTCGGCGATATCAGGCGTCACCGCCTGGATGCGCACGCCCAGCCAGCCGCGCCGCGCCTTGCCGAAATCCTTGATCTGGGCAACGACATTCCTGGCGAGGTTGGACGGGATGGAGAAGCCAATGCCGATTGAGCCGCCGGAGGGCGAATAGATCGCGGTGTTGATGCCCACCACCTTGCCATCCATGGTGAACAGCGGCCCGCCCGAATTGCCGCGATTGATCGCCGCATCGGTCTGGATGAAATCGTCATAGCGGCCCTGGCGAATATCGCGGCTACGCGCCGAGATGATGCCCGCGGTGACGGTGCCGCCAAGGCCGAAGGGATTGCCGATCGCCAGCACCCAGTCCCCCACGCGGGCACCATCGGAATCGCCGAATTCGACGAAGGGCAGCTTCCGCTCGGTGGTGACCTTCAGCAGCGCCAGATCGGTCGCCTCGTCCTTGCCGACCAGCTTGGCGTCCAGCGTGGTATTGTCCGAGAGCGTGACCGTAATCTTGTCGGCGCCTTCGATGACGTGATTGTTGGTCACGACATAACCGGTCGAATCGACAATGAAGCCCGAGCCGAGGCTCTGCGCCCGCGGGCTGGGGCGTTCCGGCTGCGGCGCGCCACGCTCACTGCGCTGGCCGTCACGGGGGCCTTCCTTGGGCCGGTTACGCTCCAGGAAGTCCCGGAAGAACTGCTCGAACGGCGAGCCGGGCGGGAACATCGGCATTTCCGGCAAGCCGCCCTGGCGGTTTTCCTGCTGCACCGCCTGGGTGGAGGAAATATTCACCACGGCTGGCGAGAGCTGCGCCGCGAGATCGGCGAAACTCTCCGGCGCGCCACGGGCCAGGGCCGGGGACGGGGCAAAGGGCAGCGCCGCCGGAGCGAGAAGGGTCAGTCCGAGGAAGGCTGCCCGGATTGGGCGGGAAATCATGAGGCGCATCGCGTCATCAACTCCATCGATGTCCAGTGACCTGGAAGACGTTCTGGATGGGGATATTATTCGGCGTCGGGTGAAAGTCTGGTGGCAACCACCCGTCCCTGGCAAGCTCACCAGGGACGGAACGTCAGATGGTCATTGCCGGGGCGGCCCCCCGGGGGGCGGGGCGCCACCCAGGGAAGACGGATCAAGCTTGAGGTAGCGCAGGAACCCCTCATCCGGGCTCAGCAGCAGGCGCGACTGCCCGCCACCAAACGCCTCGCGATAGGCCTGCAGACTGCGCCAGGCGGAGTAGAAATCCACATCCTTGCCATAGGCAGCGGCATAGATGGCGATCGACTCATGCTCGCCGGCACCCCGCAGACGCTCGGCCTCGGCACGCGCCTGGGCCAGCAGCACGGTGCGGTCCCGCTCGGCATCTGCGCGGATACGCTGGGAGGCTTCCGCCCCTTCCGCACGCGCCTGGCGGGCCACGCGCTCACGCTCGGACTGCATGCGCGAGAGAATGGCCTGGGTGTTTTCTTCCGGGAGATCGGCGCGGCGGATGCGGACATCCTCCACCGAGACGCCGAAGCCCTTCATCTCATCATTCACCTGCGCGCGGATCAGCGCGGTGATGCGGGCGCGGTCATTGGAGAGCACGTTAAGCAGCGTCTCCGCCCCCAGCACGCGGCGCAGCGAGGACGGGATGATCGAATTCAACCGCGCCCGCACGCCCGCTTCGGTAGCGCCGACCGCCTGATAGAACCGCAGCGGATCGGTGATGCGATAGCGTGCGAAGCCATCGACGATCAGACGCCGCTGGTCGCCCAGGATCACCTCCTCGCCGGGCATGTCATAGTCGAGCAACCGCCGGTCGAAGAAGAAGCTGGTCTGCACGAAGGGAATCTTGGCGTGCAGCCCGGCATCCTCGATCACGCGGATCGGCTGGCCGAACTGGGTGATGAGCACTTGCTGCGTCTGCCCCACGGTAAACAGCGAGGCGGCGGCGATCACGATGGCGATAATCAGCCCGGCGATGCCAATCAGGATGCGCTGGTTCATTTCACGCCTCCCAGGTTGGCGGCAGGTGTGGCGGCAGATGCGGCGCCTTGTGGCGCATGCACCGGCGGGGCGGGCAACGCCGCTCCCTGCGGCCCGAGTTGCAGCATCGGCAGCACCGAGCGGATCGCCGGATCGATCACGATCGATGGCGTGCGCGAGAGAATATCCTGCATGGTCTCGATATAGATCCGGCGCATGGTGATGTCCTTCGCGGCCTGATAGGCGGCCAGCACGGAGGCGAAACGCTGCGCCTGGCCGGTTGCCTCGGCGATGGATGATTGCCGCTGCGCATCCGCCTCGGCGACGATCTTGGCGGCATCGCCACGCGCGCGCGGCACAATGTCGTTGCGGTAGCTGTCCGCCTCGTTGCGCATGCGCTCGGCGTCCGTATTGGCACGCTGCACATCGCGGAAACTGTCGATCACCGCATCCGGCGGATCGACCTTTTGGAGCTGCACCTGGGTGATCTCGATACCCGAGTGATACTGGTCGAGAATCGCCTGGGTGCCGTGCAGCACCTCGCTCTCGATGCGTGCGCGCGCCTCGGTCAGCGCCGGCTGGATCGGCGTGCGGCCAATCACCGTGCGCATCACGCTCTCGGCGGCGGATTTCACCGTGATGTCGGGATTGCGGATATTGAACAGGAACCCATCGGCCGAGCTGATGCGCCAGAACACGGCGAAATCGATATCGATGATATTCTCATCGCCCGTCAGCATCAGGCTTTCCTGCGCCACTTCGCGCAGCGCCGCGATGCGGCCGCCCTGGCGGGCCGGCGCGAGCGTCGTCGCTGCCCGGTAATCCTGCAGGCGGACACCGGCATCGGTCGGCGCGCCCGAGCGGAAGCCGATATCGATGCGGTTGATGCGCGTGACCGAAGGCCGCACCACGGCCTCAACCGGCCAGGGGACATGGTAATTCAACCCTGGCGGGGTGGTGCGGCTATAGGCACCGAAGCGCAGCACCACGCCCTGCTCGTCCGGCTGCACGCGGTAGAAACCGGTGCCGAGCCAAAGCACCACGGCGGCGAGCACCAGCAGCGCCAGCGTCCGCCGTCCGGCGCCACGGTTGGGGACCAGATTACGCAGGAAATCCTGCACCCCCGTGAGGATCGCATCGAGGTCGGGCATATTCGGCTGGCCACCCTGCGCCGGCCGGCGCGGGCCATTGCCGCCAGCACCACCGCCGAAAATGCCGCCAAACGGGCCGCCCGGGCCGAACGGCCCGCCGCCACCCGGATTGCCGCCACCTTGGCCGCCGCCACCTTGATTGCCGCCACCCGGCTGGGCTCCGCTGCCACGCCGGTCGCCCGGCGGACTGCCCCAGGGGGAGTTCGGCGGCGGCGAATTGGCGGCATCGTTGTCATCGGCCTCAGGCCGGTCCTGACCGCCCTGATCCTTCTTCCCATTGCCGGGGTTGCCATTCCCAGGGTTGCCATTCCCAGGGTTGCCCCAGGGGCCCGAGCCACCGCCCGATCCAGTATTGTTATTCCACGGCATCGGTACGGTCTTCTCCCAGAGGCGCCCGGTTTGGGCGGGCACGGTGGCCGGTATGCACTGCTTTGCGTCAACGGGGCAGTCCCGCTTCACCGGGGCGCATTGGCAATGCGCCTCAGGCGGGCCATATCCGCTTCGCGGTCCAGCGTAAATTGGCCGGGAAGCAGGGGTTTACAAGCGATGGCTGAGAGTGCGGAGACACGGACTTTGGTGGAACGGCTGCGGAGCGCCCTCGGCGCGCTCAAAGATCCCACATCCGGCCGCCCGTTGCCCGATTCGGGCCTGCTCGACGGGCTGAGCATCCGCGATGGCGAGGTCTCCGCCCTGATCCTGGCCACGCGCGAGACCGCACCCGCCCTGGAAGGCCTGCGCGTCCAGGCCGAGCAACTCCTCGCCTCCCAGCCGGGTGTGCGTGGTGCCAAGGTGATGCTGACCGGCACGGCGCAGTCCCGCCCGAGCCTGCCTCCCAAACATGATCACGACCATGTGGGTCATTCCCATGCCAATCACGGCCCCGCCGGCGCGCCGGGCCAGGCAGGCGGCCGCGCCAAGCTGCTGCCCGACGTCGGCGCCATCATCGCGGTGGCGTCCGGCAAGGGCGGCGTCGGCAAATCTACCACCGCCGTGAACCTCGCCGTCGCACTCGCCCGCGAGGGCCTGCGCACCGGCTTGCTGGACGCCGATATCTACGGCCCCAGCCTGCCCACCATGCTGGGCACCCATCGCAAGCCGCAGGTGGTCGATGGCAAGATGATCCCGCTCCAGGCCTGGGGCCTGAAAGCCATGTCGATCGGCTTCCTGGTCGATGCCGAGCAGGCCATGGTCTGGCGCGGCCCGATGGTGATGGGCGCGCTGGAACAGATGATGGGCCAGGTCGAATGGGGCGCGCTCGACGTGCTGGTGGTCGATATGCCGCCCGGCACCGGCGATGCCCAGCTCACCATGGCCCAGCGCGTCTCCCTGGCCGGCGCCGTCATCGTCTCCACCCCGCAGGATATCGCGCTCGCCGATGCACGCCGCGGGGTGAACATGTTCGCCAAGACTCATGTCCCGGTGCTCGGCATCATCGAGAATATGAGCTACTTCAACTGCCCGCATTGTGGCGAGCGGAGTGACGTGTTCGGCCATGGCGGCGCAAGGGCGGAGGCGGCCAAGCTCGGGGTGGAATTCCTCGGCGAAATCCCGCTGCTGCTGAAAATCCGCGAGACCTCGGATGCCGGCAAGCCGATCGTCGCCGCCGACCCCGAGAGCGACGCCGCCCGCCCCTATATCGAGATTGCCCGCAAACTGGCGGCCAAGCTGGCTGGCAAACCAGCCTCCTCCGGCCCGCGGATCGTAATGGACTAGGCGGGGGACAGGGAGCTGCTCACGAAGTCGTGAGAATGCGCCGCCGGGCGCGGCGCCGGCGGCAATATTTCTTCGGCATCAAAGGAGTAGCGCGGATCGGAGGCGGTGGGCATAACCCGCCGCACCCCATGATTAATCCTTGTGAAAGAAGGCTCAGAGATACTTATCCACAGTCCGGCTGGAATCTGGCCAGCCGATCTGATAGTCACAACCGCCGGTGGCGGGGCTGGTCCGCAATAGTGGCCCGCTTCCTCCGCTTTTACCCGTCCGCCCAGGCCCGTCCATTCAGGCCCGTCCATTCAGGCCCAGTAAATCGAGTCGCCGACCCCATGCAGATCAAGCTTGTCATCTGGGATCTGGATGAAACCCTCTGGTCGGGCACGCTCGCCGATCATGGGACGATCGCGCT
>CANJOG010000135.1 GCA_947475475.1 Acetobacteraceae bacterium | reverse complement strand
GTGAGCACCGGACGCGCAGCCAGCCGCTTCAGATGGCCACCAGAGTAGAATTATCGGACGGTATCTAGACGATGCCATCCATGGCAGCACCCACCGCATTGAGCAATTGCGTCGGTGAGAAGGGCTTGTGCAGCAGGATCGTGCCGGGGCGGACGCGCTCGACCGGGGTACGCTTGGAAATTGAGCGGGTCATCAGGATGACCGGGATTGGCCGCCCGCCATTCGGCCCGTCCTGCAACTGTTCCGGCGACTGGCGCAGCAACCCAGCCTCGGCGACGATGCAGCCGACTTCATGGCGGGCGATCGGGGAGTCGAGTGCGCTGCCATCCGTCATGGCGAGGACGGAATAGCCATAGGCCTGGAGCAGGGCGGACAGCGCATCGCGCACCGCCTCATCTTCATCGATGATGCAGACGGAACTTGGCCGCGTGATGGCCGATGGCCGGGTGAAAGCGGAAAGCGACATGTCAGGCCCGAACTCCGGCAGGTCGAGCCCTGCTTCGGATGCTTCGACCCTAAACCGCAGGGGGTAGCAGGATAATCCGGGCGATCCCTTATCGGTGGAAGACCGTATTAGCCTGGTCGTCCGTGCCGCGCGGCGGGAAACGGCATTCAGGCCCTGGATCAGCTTCCGGCTTCCAGCCCCGCGGTAATGCCGAGCCGGACCAGTTCGGGCAGGCTACGCGTGCCAGTTTTTTCCATCACGCGGGCGCGGTGGATTTCCACCGTGCGCGGCGAGATGCCGAGATCGATGGCGACTTCCTTGTTCGACAGCCCGTTAATCAGCAGTTTCATTACTTCCTGCTCGCGCTGGGTCAGGCGTTGAAGGCAGGCTTTGGCCGCCCGCGCGCCGGCATTATCGGCGGCCGGGCGCTTCAGCGCGGCGCTGACGGCGGAGGTGATAGTCTCCTGGCTGAACGGTTTTTCGACGAAATCCGATGCCCCGGCCTTCATGGCGCGCACCGCCAGCGGCACATCGCCATGGCCGGTCATGATCACCACCGGCAAGGCCACGCCATAGTCACGCAGGCGGCCGAGCAGGGTCAGGCCGTCCATCTCCGGCATGCGGACATCGAGCAGCAGGCAGCCTGGCCCAAGCGGGCGGGCGGAGGCGCGGTCAAGGAATTCGACCGGGGAGGACCAGCCCTCGGTGGTGTAGCCAGAGGCTGAGAGCAGGAATTCGAGCGAGTCGCGCACCGCCTCGTCATCATCGACGATGAAGATGGTTGGTTCGCTCATCTGTTTCGACTCTCCCCTATATCGTCAGGCGCATCCGTTTAGCCTGGCTCTTCCGCCTCATCGCCGCCGCCAATATTGGCGATCGGCAAGGTGAAGCGGAAGATCGTGCCATTCGGCTCGTTCGGGGTCGCCCACAACATCCCGTGATGCGCCTCGACGATCTCGCGGCAGATCGCCAGCCCCAATCCCATACCCTGCTTCTTGGTTGTAACGAAGGGCTTGAACATGTTTTCCGTCACTTCGGCGGCCATGCCCGGCCCGGTATCGGCAACCATGGCCTCGACCATGCCCTCATGCTCGGCTGAGAGGCTGGTGCGGACGGTGATTTCGCGCCTCTCGCTCAGTTCCAGCGCCTCCGCGGCGTTGCGGATCAGGTTCAGCGCCACTTGCTGGATCTGGATCTTGTCGACCATGATTTCCGGTAGATCCTGGTCCAGCTCGAAATTCACCCGGATTCCATGCTCGCGCGCGCCGATCAGCCCGAGCGCGCTGGCCTCGCCGATGATCTTGTTCACATCCTCTGGCCGGCGTTCAGTGGTGCCCTTGCCGACGAATTCGCGCAGCCGCTGGATGATGGCGCCGGCGCGGGTGGCCTGGGTGGCGGCTTTTTCCATCGCATCGCCGACGCGTGGATGCACGCCCGCGGTCTGTTGCAGCAATTGCCGCGCCGCCTGGACGTAATTGGCGATCGCCGTCAGCGGCTGGTTCAGCTCATGCGCCAAAGTCGAGGCCATGCGGCCCATGGTCGACAGGCGCGAGGCATGCAGCAATTCGGCCTGGAGATCCTGCAAGCGCTTCTCACGCTGCTGCGCCTCGGTCAGGTCGCGGATGAAGCCGGTGAACAGGCGCCGGCCACCGACACGGGTCTCGCCGATTGCCAGTTCGATCGGGAATGTGGTGCCATCGCGCCGCTGGCCGACCACCACGCGGCCGATGCCGATGATGCGGCGCTCGCCGGTGCGGTGGTAGCGCTGGAGATATCCGTCGTGATTCTCGCGATAGGGCGAGGGCATCAGGATTTCGACATTGCGGCCGATCATTTCCTCGGCCTTGTAGCCGAACAGACGCTCGGCGGCGCTGCTGAAGGTCTCGATCAGCCCCTTCTCGTCGATGACGACCAACCCGTCCGGCACGGTGGCGAGGATGGAGGCCAGGCGTGCGGAGCTTTCGGCCACGGCGGCCTGGCTGCGCCGGCGCTCGGTGATGTCGCGCAGAATGGCGAACCACATATGCGGATGGCCGCCGAGCCGGCCGACCACCAGTTCGGCGGGGAAGTCGGATTTATCGCTCCGGCGGACATCGACTTCGAACTCGGCGGCGCGTGTGCCGGGGGCGAGCGGGCGGGCAACTCCCTCCCAGTCAAAACCTTCGCGGAGCAACTCGGCCAGTGGCAATGTGCCCGGCTCTGGCTTGTGCCGGCCGGTCTGCTCCCAGATGACGCCATTGGAATCCGCGATGCATCCCTGCTCGTCGAGCATCAGGATCGCATTGGTCGCTGTCTCGACAACCGCGCCGAATAATCTTTCCACGCGCGAGTCTCCGGAATCGGACGGAACAGCTGCGTCCGTGTCCGGAGTACCTAGTCCAGCGCCCGGTATCAAGGCAACCGCAGGCCGGTTTTTGATCTCAGCTGGAATGGCGGCGGCTCAGTCTTCCCAGATGCGCGAGATGCGCCTCGGAGCGCGCTTGAGAGTCAACCAGTTGGGCCAGGAATGCCTCGGAATCGCGCGCCAATTTGGCCTGGCCGGCCACTACTGCGCGGTCGATCAGATCGCGCTGGCGCTGGATCTGGCGGTTCCCTGCGGCGTGTTGGCGCGCGCAGGTTTCGAGGGATTCATGGATGGACATCTCGGCCTCGCTTTTCTGCGACCAGTTTCGAGGCGGAAAAGGCCCAGCTCAGCTCGCGAGCGCGAACTGCATCGCGGGATGTGTCCGGGTATGCGCCATGGGAGCGCGCGGGACCGCGGCCCGCGCTGGCAGCGGCTGGTGCGGCATCTCCGCGAGTTGCTCCAGGCTGCGCCACTGCATCAGATGGATCGACGTGCCATGCACCTTCACGATGTCTTGCTTTTGCAGCACGGCGAGGTTGCGGCAGACAGTCTCGACCGTCAGGCCCAGATGGTCGGCGATATCCAGCCGGCTCATCGGCAGTTCCAGATGGCCGGGCTCGGCGGGCTGGGTGCGGCCGGCGGCGTTGGCAGGCATGCGGAAGGCCAGCTCGACCAGGAAGGTGGAGAGACGTTCCAGCGCGGTCTTACGGCCGAGTAGCAGCATCCGCTCATGCGCCCGGCGCAGCTCGTTCAGCGCCGCGCCGCGCAGGTGGTTGGCGAGCGCGCCGTTATGGGTGGCGAGTTGCTCGACGATCTGGCGGGGCAGGCGCAGCAGCACCACATCGGAAACGGATTCGGCCGAGCAGGCATGGACCGTGAGGTCATCCATGCCGAGCAGGTCAGTGGCGAAATGGAAATCGGTGATCTGCCGGCGGCCGTCTTCCATGAGCCTGACGGTGCGGACGCAGCCTTCGATCACCATGTAGCAGAAATCGGCATCCTCGCCCTGGGCGAAGATTTCATGGTCGCGGCGGAGTGAAATTTCAGTGCCGAAGCGGGCGAGGCCTGCGCGCCAGTCGGCGCCGATCCAGTTCATCTCATTGCCGCCGAGGCTGATGGCGCCGAGTGGAGCTGTCTTGTTTCCGCCGAGCGGAGCGATCTTGTTGCCAATCGAGACGCGCCGTCCCGAACTGTTCAAGCCATTGGGACGGTTCATGTCGCTGGAGATGTGATCGAAGGGCATGTATGGCTCCGTCATCTGCCAAGGGGTTTACCGTGTATTCGGCATCATCCTTGTTCTGACGGATGTCATAGTCGGCAACCTTACGGCGTCGTAATTCGGTTCAGCCCCTACGCGCTCGCCCTTAGGGTCATCTACCTATGCAACCGCGGCCAATCTCAGCACTTAAAACTCAATTTCAGCCGCGTTTGAGCGGTTTGAGCAGTGCCGCCAGCCGCTCCGCAACCGGTGGCGCGGCGCCGTCCACCCATGCCAGGTCCAGCCGCATCGGGACGGAGAAATCAGCGACCTTGCGGAGCACCACCCCATCCGGCTCGGCCCCGAGCTGGGAAAGCGGCACGAAGCCCACCGCAATGCCGGAGGCGACCACGCTCAGCGTATTGTCGGCGGTGAGGATTTCCATTTCGATATTGGGCGAAAAGCCACGCTCGCGGCAGGCGGCGATCATGCGGTCATAGAGGACGCGGCCTTCGGTGCGCGATGGCCAGATGAAGCGTTCTTCCGTCAGATCGGCGAGGCAGAGATCGCCGCGGTCCGCGAGACGGTGGCCGCGCGGCAGGGCAAGCAGGAAATCGTCCTCGATGAGGGTAAAGCCGGCCAGGCCCGCCACTTCCTCCGGCTCCATATAGAACAGCCCGGCATCAATGCTGCCCGCGCGCAGCCCGGCGCGCTGGGCTTCCGACGGCATCGGCATCAGGCGGAGTTCGACATCAGGGTAACGCGCCCGGAACTCCCGCAGAGCACTGGCCACGACCGGGAATTTCAGCGCCACGTCATTATAGCCCAGCCTGAGCCGCCCGATCTCGCCCGCGCCAGCGCGGGCGGCGCGCTGGCAGGCGCGGTCGAATTCCTCCAGCACGCGCTTGCCGTCATCGCGGAGCACGCGCCCGGCCTCGTTCAGCCTTACGCCGCGTGGCAGCCGGTCAAACAGGCGGGCGCCGAGCTTGCGCTCCAGCTCCTGGATGCGGCGGGTCAGTGCTGGTTGGGCGATTTTCAGCCGGGCCGCGGCGCGCTGGAAATTCTCTTCCTCGGCGACGGCGATGAAGTAGGGAAGGTGGCGGAGCATTGATACCGTTTTGCGATTGATCAGGGTCTAAAATAGCATTGGAAGTATCGGTCGGACAGGTGGCTGAATCCACCCAACAGACGGGAGGAAATGCGCGATGCCGCAGCAAAGCACTGTGACGGTTGCCGGACAGGTGATCGATGTCCTGACGGGGGGCAGCGGGCCCAACCTGCTGGTCCTGCACCGCGATACCGGCCGCTTTGGCTGGACCGCGCTGCATGCGGCGCTGGCCAAGACCCATACGGTCATCGCGCCAGCCTTGCCGGGCTATGACGGATCGGCCCGGCCGGAATTCCTGCGCAATGTGACCGATCTCTCCGCCCTGGTCGGCTATCTGATGGACGAACTCGGGCTCGGCCCCTGCGCCGTTCTCGGGCTCGGCTATGGCGGCTGGATTGCCGCCGAGATCGCCACGCGCAGTCCTGGCCGGGTCACCAGGCTGATCCTGCAAGCGCCGATGGGCACACGCCCGGATGAGGGGCTGATCTTCGACCAGTTCCTGATCGATGCCGAGGAATATATCGCCTACGGCTTTGCCAATAAGGACGCCTATGAGGCGACCAAGGGCATCTATGGCGAGGAGCGGCCGCGCGTCATCGACAGCAACCGCGAAATGACGACGCGCATCGCCTGGAAGCCCGCGATGTTCAATCCGGGTATCCGGCATTTGCTGCCTGGCCTGAAGAGTCCCGCGCTGGTGATCTGGGGCGATGGCGACAGGATTGTTCCGAAGAGTTGCGCCGATATTTACGCCGCCGCCATTCCCGGTGCGCGCCTCGCCGTGATGCCGGGGGTTGGCCATTACGCCGATCTCGAAGCGCCCGACGCGCTTGCCGGCCTGATCACCGATTTCCTGAAGTAAGCCCGTCCCGCACAGGAGACAGCACCAATGCATATCGCCTACTTCACCGAGCAGCCCTAT
>CANJOG010000134.1 GCA_947475475.1 Acetobacteraceae bacterium | reverse complement strand
GCATGACCCTACCATGCTCAACGAGATATGGTATGCGCGCGGGTTGGCGGGCGGCGCGCGCGAGAATAACAGGCTGATACCAAGGGTTGCGATGAGCGACCCTTGGTATCAGCGGGAAAGCGGGGCGAGGGTCTGGTCGATGGCGCCGAAGATCGAGCTGCCGTCGGCGTCGTGACATTCAATGCGGATCGAATCGCCGAAGCGGAGGAAGGGGGTTTTTGCCTCCCCCGTCTCAAGGATTTCCTTGGCGCGCTTTTCCAGGATGCAGCCGACGCCGCGCGTCTCGTCGCGATTGGCGACGGTGCCGACGCCGATGATCGAACCGGCCTCGATCTCGCGGGTGCGGGCAAGATGGGCGATGAGCTGCGGGAAGGTGAAGAGCGCATCGACATTGCCAATCGGCGCGCCGATCTGCTCGCCGCGCACAAAGACCTCCACCGGGCGGGCAAGCATCGCTCCGTCCCAGGCGGCGCCAAGCGTGCGCGGTGAGACGGCAACGGGGGAATAGGCATTGGCCGGCTTGCATTGCAGCACGCCAAGCCCCTTGGCCATTTCGGCTGGCTGCAGGCGACGCAACGAGAAATCATTGACCAGCACGACAAGCTTGATGTGGGCCGCGGCCTGCTCGGGCGTGACACCCATCGGCACGTCATCGGTGATGATGCAGATGCCGGCTTCCAGATCGGGGTCCCATTGATCGTCCGGGGTGATCATCGGATCGCGCGGGCCGACGAAATTATCCGAGCCGCCCTGATACATGCCGATTTCGGTATAGAGCGATTGCGGCAATTCGCGTTTGGTGGCGCGGCGGCAGCGTTCGAGATGGACGATATAGACACTGCCTTCGCTCCATTGATAGGCGCGCGGCAAGGGCGAATGGGCCTGGGTTTCGTCGAAGGGGAAGGCGCCAGGCAGCATGCCAGATTCGAGCTGGTCATAGGCGGCTTCAAGCAGGGCCTCGCAGCGCGCCCAGTCATCCAGGGCTGCCTGCATGGTGCGCGCGATGGCGGGCACACGGGCGGCGCGGGAGAGGTCCCGACTGACCACGACCAGCGTGCCGTCGCGGCCGCCTTCCTTGAGCGAGGCGAGCTTCATCTGATGTTCCTCCGATACGCCCGCATTACAGCAAGGGTGGCGGTCCGGGGCAATGTCGGCGCCGGAGCCGATGGGGGCGCTTGTGCGCGGCGGGTTTTCCCCCGCAAAATGCGCTCAGAAAAAGCGGGGAGGAAATGATGAGCAACGCGGCGGCTGAACTGCTGGGGCTTGAAGGCAAGGCGGCATTGGTGACGGGCGGGGGCGCCGGCATCGGGCGCTCCATTGTCGAGACCTATGTGAAGCTTGGCATGCGCGTGGCCGTCGCCGACATCGATCCGGCGAAAGTCGCCGATCTGCGCGCCTCCCTCGGCCCCGATCATATCGTCGCCCAGGCCGATGCCGCGGATGCCGCCGATATGGGCCGCGTGATGGCGGAGATCGAGCATCGCTTCGGAAAACTTCACGTTCTGGTCAATAATGTCGGCGATCACCTGGCCAGCAAGAAGAGCTTCGAGGACAGCACGGAGGCGGAATGGGACGGGCTGTATCGCGCCAATCTGCGGCATATGTTCACCACTACGAAGCTGGCGATCCCGCTGCTCAAAAAAGGCGCACAGGATGGTCAGGCTGGCGGGGCGAGCATCATCAACAACTCCACCATCGAGGCGTTTCGCGGCATTCCGCTGCTGGTGGCCTATGGCGCGTTCAAGGCGGGCATTACCGGGTTTACGCAATCCCTCGCGGTGGAGCTTGGGCAATTCGGTATTCGGGTGAATGCGATCGCACCGGAATCGACCAATACGGCGCAGATCCTGGGCACCACCAAAGTGCCGCCGGAGAACCGGGCGCATTTGGCAACCTGGTTTCCGATCGGCCGGTTCGGCGAGCCGGGGGATTGCGCAGGCGCCGCGGTGTATCTGGCGTCCGAAAACCTGTCCGGCTGGGTGAGCGGGACGACGATCCATATCGATGGCGGCGTGCTGGCGAGCGGTTCGTGGCTGCGGATGGTGCAAGGCGGGTTCACACATCTGCCGATCATCGAGGTGGATGGCTATACGCAGCGGCCACACGCGCAACAGAAATAGTCAAAAAAATAAAGAGGAAACGCCAATGAGCCACCATCAGGATTGGGCGGAAATGCGCCGCTTGGCTGAGACTTATGCCATGGCGATGGATCGCAACCGGCCGGATTTGCTGGAGACGATCTTCACCCAGGACGCCGTTCTGGCGGCGACGGCGGCGACCTATGAGGGGATGGAGCGCATCCTCACCGTGCCGGGCTGGTTGCAGCAGCGTTATATCCGCACCTTCCACGCCGTGTTCAATCATCGTGTCGAGGTGACGGGTGATACCGCCGAGGGCGAGACCTATTGCCGCGCCGGGCATATTTTCAAGGCGCCGGCGGGCACGAACATGATCAATTACGAAATGATGATCCGCTATCAGGATCGCTACCGCCGCGTCGATGGCGCCTGGAAGTTCAGCCGCCGGGAATTGATCGTCGAATGGACCCAGGTCACCGAGGCGCTGCAATACCAAGCGCCGCCAGCTCGCTAGCACCGAGGCTGCCGAACTCGGCTTCGGTATCGAGGTCGAAGGAAAGCCCCGGGCGGTGCAGGATGGCGGGCTCGATCCCTGCCGCGCGGGCGAGGCCGGTATGGGCGGCGAAACTGCCGATGCCGTAGCGATAGGCGATCACGCCGGGCCGGGCGAGCAGTAGGGCATTGGTGCCTTCGCTGGGCTCATCTGGCGCGATGGCAACGCCATGCGACCTGCGCAGATCCAGCAGGGCGGCGAGATCGTCCGTGGTCAGGCGTGGCAGGTCACTGGCGAGCGATAGAACGGCATCGGCGCCGGCATCGCGTGCAAAGGCAGCGGCTTCGGTGAGCGCGCCATTCAGCCCGGCGCCGTCGGATTCTTCCAGCGTGGCAAAGCCGAGATCGGTGGCAATGGTCCGCACGGCGGTGTCGCGGCTGACCACCAGGATGCGGCTGGGCGGGAAGAGCGCCGCGCCGATCGCCAGGGTGCGGCGGAACAGGGCTTCGTTCAGGCGGGTGCGGGTGGGCACATCCAGCGCGCGGGCGAGACGGGTCTTGCCTTCGCTCAAGCCACGGACGGGCAGCAGCAGCCAGGTGTTCACGCGGGCCGGACGAGGCTGCGGGTGAAGGCGAGCGTGGCGCGGGCGAGACGGGCGCGGTCATCGGCGTCGCGCATCAGGGTCGGGGTGGATTCCACGGCGAGTCCAGCGCGGGTGGGCGGCGCGTCCTCGGGGTCGATCACCAGCCCGTCGATCAGGCCGGTGTAGAAATCGGCGATGCCGTCGGGTGTGGTGGGCAGGCCGAGTTCGGTCATGTTCTTTGCCGCCGGGCCTTTGACCGCCTTGCCGCCGATCAGCGGCGAGACGGCGACGCAGGGGACGCGGCGGGCGGTGAGCGCGTCCCGCATACCGGGCAGGCTGAGGATGGGCAGGATGCTGAGCAGCGGGTTGGAGGGGCAGATGATGATCCCCTCCAGCGCCGGATTGTCGAGGGCGGCGCGCAGGCCGTCACTGATGCGGGCCGTCTCCACGCCGTCGAAGCGCAGGCCCTTGAGTGTGGGCGCGCAGCGGTGGCGGACGAAATAATCCTGAAAGGGCAGCAGGCCGAGATCGGTATCGACCATGGTGCGCACCGGATCGTCGCTCATCGGCACCATGGTCTGGGTGATACGAAGTGCTGCGCAGAAATGGGCTGTGACGGCGGAGAGTGTGGCGCCGCCGCGCAGGCGCCAGCTGCGTTCGACATGGGTGGCGAGGTCCTGGTCGCCCAGCATGAACCAGTCCGCCCCGCCGAGGCGCTTGAGCGCGTCGAGGAAGCGCCAGCTCTCACCCGCCAGGCCCCAGCCGCGCACCGTGTCGTTCAGACCGGCGAGCGCATACATCACGGAATCGAGGTCGGGGGCGACATGCAGGCCGACATGCTCGAAATCATCGCCGGTATTGACCGCGATGACGAGCTCGCCGGCAGGCAGCACGTTGGCCAGGCCGGACGCAAGCTTGGCGCCGCCGACGCCGCCGGCCAGGGCGAGGAACATAGTCGGGTCTCCGGCTGGATCAGCAGGTTAGCGGAAAAGATCCATGGCACGGGGCCGGATCAGTTCGGCCACACTGCCTTCGCGTTGTGCATAGGGCAAGCCGCGCAGCAGGACGAGCGGCCTTCCCTCCGACGCTTGCCCCATCAGTAGCGTGGCGGCTGCGGCGGCCTCATCGGCGAGGCCCAGTTCGCTGGTTTTCAGCGGCCGGCCGAACAGGTCCGGGCGCTGGCGCAGATCGAGCAGCCCGGCCATGCCCGAGACCCCGATCGCCTGGCCCATTGTGCCGGTGCGCCAGGCGCGGCCGATACTGTCGATGATGAGCACGGCGGTCTCCGCACCCGTCGCGGCGCGGATGGCGGTGCGGATGGCGGTGCAGGTGGCATCCGGGTCGAGCGGCAGCAGCAGGGCCATGTCCTCGCCGCCGACATTGCTCTGGTCGATCCCCGCATTGGCGCAGACATGGCCGAGCCGGTGGGTGACGATCAGCACGTCCGGCTTGGCGCGCAGCACCTCGGTGGAGTCCGCCAGGATCAGCTCGACGAGGCGGGCATCCTTGCGGACCAGATCGGCGAGTTCCACGGCGCGCGGCGAGGGGGTGACGTCGGACAGTGCGACGATGCGGCCCTCCGCCTTGGAGACGATCTTCTGGGCCAGCACCAGCACATCGCCGTTTTGCGGCGCGATGCCATTTGCGGCGAGGCTGGCAAGGATGGCGGCAGGCAGATCGTCGCCTGGCGTGACCAGCGGGAAACCGGTCGGCGCCAGGAGGCTCAGAGACGCGGGAGAGGCCACGGAGTTAATGTCCGGACGCGCCGCCACCGGGGATATTGGTCAGCATGATGCCGGCGGACGGAGTCTTGTAGCGGCGGTTGATGCCGATCAGCACGGAGGTGAGGCCCTCGGCGACCACCGAATTGGCCAAGGGGCCGGCATGCCAGGCCTGGGCGCCGATTTCCTTGGCCAGGCCGATCACGGTTTCCACCGCGTCGTTATCGTCGCCGCAGACCAGCACGTCGCAGCCGACCGGGTGGCTGAGATCCTTCAGGTGATGGGCGGAGACGTTCTGGAAGGCGGAGACCACCTTCACGCCGGCGCCGAGCAGCTTTTGCAGGGCTTCGACCGCCGAGCCGCCATTGGGGAGCTGCACGCGGCTGACCTTGGGCGGCACCAGCGGGACGGTGACGTCGATCAGGATCTTGCCCTCGAGATGGGCGGCGACCGATTGCGCGGTGGCCTGCTGGACCGCGAAGGGCACGGTCAGAACGATAATCTCGCCCTGCTGGGCGGCGGCGGCATTGTCGAGGCCGGTGAAGGCATCGCGGCCAAGCTGGGCATTGAGGTCGGCGGCGGCGGCCGCACTTTTGGCGGCGTCACGGCCACCGATGATGACCTTATGGCCGGCATTGGCCCAACGGAAGGCCAGGCCGCTGCCTTCAGCGCCAGTGCCGCCGAGAACGGCGATGGTGGGGAGCGTGTCGGTCATGGCGGAGGCTTTCGATTTAAGTAGGGGCGGTTCAGGTAGGAAGGGAGGCGCCGCGCTTGCGGGGCTTGGTAAGCACAAGCGGGCTGAGTTCGGGGGCGTCGAAGGAGCGGGCGATCTGTTCCTGTGACGGCGTGCCATAGAGGGTTGATCGCTGGAGCGGCGTGCGGCCGGCGGAGCGGATCATGGCTTCCATCCGTTCGGGCGGCATTTCCTGGCCGTGCTGGGTGCCGGCGGCGCGGGAAATACTTTCATTCATCAGCGTGCCGCCGACATCATTCACTCCGGCGCGCAGGCAGGCGCGCACGCCTTCCTCGCCGAGTTTGACCCAGGAGACCTGGATATTGCTGATCTGGGTATGCAGCACGATACGCGCGACGGCATGCATGAGGATGGCTTCGCGCAGCGTCGGCCCTTTGCGGGCGCGGCCCTTGAGGTAGAGCGGCGCTTCCATATGGACGAAG
>CANJOG010000133.1 GCA_947475475.1 Acetobacteraceae bacterium | reverse complement strand
TCGAGCCGGGCTCCACCTTCAAGTTGCAGACCGCGGCCATGGCGCTGGATTCCGGCGCCGCCCGGCTGTGGGACATTTTCGACGCCACCAACAATATCAAGATGGGCCGCTTCACCATCCAGGATTTCCAGGGCAAGCACCGCCCGCTCTATTTCCCGGAAGTGCTGGCCTATTCATCGAATATCGGCGCGGCGCATGTCGCCCAGGTGGTCGGTGCGGAGCGCCAGCGAAACTGGCTGCGCAATATGGGCATGTTCGCCCGCGTCGGCATCGAACTGCCCGAAGCCGGCGTGCCTATCGTGCCCCCCGCCGCGAGCTGGAAGGAACTCACCACCATGACCGTCGGCTTCGGCCACGGCATTGCGGTGAGTCCGCTGCATGTGGTGCGTGGCACGGCGGCGATTGCCAATGGCGGGCTGGTCATCAAGCCGACCATTCTGGCCCGCGCCCAGGATGACCGGCCGGAAGGCACGCGCGTCATGGCGCAGCAGACCTCGGACACGATGCGCAAGCTGATGCGGATCGTGGTCACCGATGGCTATGGCAAGCCCGCCGAAGTGGCCGGCTATTTCGTCGGCGGCAAGACTGGCACGGCGGAGAAGATCGGCGCTGGCGGCTACAAGAAACACGCCAATGTCAGCGCCTTTACCAGCGTCTTCCCGATGCAGGCGCCGCGCTACGCAGTCTATTTCATGCTCGACGAACCCAAGGGCAATGCCCGCACCGGCGGCTATTCCACCGCCGGCGCGGTGAGCGCCCCCGGTGCCGGCAAGGTGATCGCGCGGATCGGCCCGATGCTCGGCATGTTCCCCGCCACCGACCAGGCCGCCGCAATCCAGGCCTCGCTCGCCATTCCGCTCCAGCCGGCCCGCCCCCCGGGCGCGGCACCGCAGCAGAAGCCGCAACCGCCGGCCCCGGCCCCCACGGCTGCCAAGCCCTCCGTCACCAAGCCGGGCGGCCCGCCCGTGGCGACCAATGCCCCCCCCCGCGCGCCGGTTCCGGCCCCGTCCAGCCAGGGTGTCGCCAATCCGGCGGCGACCGCCCCGCGCTCGGCCCCGCCGCCGCGCCGCGATCCGATCCAGTTGCGCCAGGAGGCGAGCCTTTCCGCCCAGCCCGCCCCCGCCCCTGCCACATTGGCAGTCGCCCATGCGGTTCGCTGACATGATCACCGCCCTGCCCCATGCCCCGGCAAGCTGGCCTGGCCTGATCGGCATCGACATCACCGGCATCACCGCCGATAGCCGCGCCGTTGCCCCGGGCGTCATCTTCGCCGCCCTGCCCGGCGCACGCGCCGATGGCCGGGCCTTTATCGGCCAGGCCGTCGCCCAGGGTGCCGCCGCCATCCTCGCCCCCGAGGGCACCACCTGGCCGGAGGGCGTGCCCTCACGCCCGCTGCTGACCGATCCCAATCCGCGCCGCACTTTGGCTCTGCTCGCCGCCGCCCATGCCGGCGCGCAGCCACGTTGCCTGGTCGCCGTCACCGGCACCAACGGCAAGACCAGCACCGCGGATTTCCTGCGCCAGATTTTTGCTCTTGCCGGCTATCCGGCCGCCAGCCTCGGCACGCTCGGCCTGATCGCGCCCGGCTTTCCCCAGGGTGCCGGTCTGACCACCCCCGATCCTGTCTCGCTCGCCGCAACACTTGCCAGCCTCGCCCGCGCCGGCATCCAGCATGCCGCCATGGAGGCTTCCAGCCACGGGCTCGACCAGTTCCGCCTCGATGGCGCGAAGCTCACGGCCGCCGGTTTCACCAACCTGACCCGCGACCATCTCGACTATCACGCCACCATGGCGGCCTACCGCGCCGCCAAACTGCGTCTGTTCTCCGAAGTCCTGCCCGAAGGTGGCGTCGCCGTCGCCTGCGCCGATATGGATGCGGAAACGCTCGCCGAACTCCGCCAGATCGCCACGCGCCGCCGCCTCGACCTGCGCACCGTGGGCGAGGCTGGCACGGCAATCCGCCTGATCCGCGCCACACCGCGCCCGGATGGCCTGACCCTGCTGGTGGAGTCCGCCGGCCAGCGCCGCGAAATCGACCTGCCTTTGCCCGGCCGCTTCCAGGCCGATAACGCCCTGATGGCCGCCGCCCTGGCCGAAGCCGCCGGCATTGCCGACCCGCTCTCCCTGCTGCCGCGCCTCACCGGCGTGCGTGGACGAATGGAACTCGCCGCCCGCCTGACCAATGGCGCCGCCGTCTATGTCGATTACGCCCACACCCCCGATGCCATGGCGCGCCTGCTCCAGGCACTCCGGCCCCATACCACCGGCAAGCTGCACGTCGTGTTCGGCGCCGGCGGTGATCGCGATGCCGGCAAGCGCCCGCTGATGGGCGAGGTCGCCGCCCGCCTGGCCGATTCGGCCATCGTCACGGACGATAATCCGCGCTCCGAGAACCCCGCCGCGATCAGGGCCGCCATTCTCGCCGGGATGGGAGGCAGCGGCCTCCGCGCCATGGTAAAGGAGATCGGCGACCGGGAGGCGGCGATCGCCAGCGCGCTGTCCGACCTCGGTCCGGGCGATGTGCTGGCATTGGCCGGCAAGGGCCACGAACAAGGCCAGATCGTCGCGACCCAAACCCTGCCCTTTGACGATGCGGCCATCGCGCGCCGCCTCGCGGGCGTTCCCTCCTGGCCTGGAGTCATCTCGTGAGCCTCTGGTATTCCACCGAACTGTTCAACGCCATCGGCGGCGACATGACGCGGCCAATGACGGCCACCGGCGTCTCGATCGACAGCCGCACCCTGCAAAAGGGCGACCTGTTCTTTGCCATCCATGGCGAGAATGGCGACGGGCATGACTATATCGCCGATGCGCTCGCCAATGGCGCATCCGGCATCGTCATGCATCGCCAGGGCCCGAATGCCTGGACGCATTGGCACCAGACCATCCCCGATGGCACCGCCGCCTTCTTCGTCACCGACACCACACTGGCGCTGCGGCGCCTCGGCAAGGCCGGGCGGGACCGTATGAGCGGCAAGCTCGCGGCGGTTACCGGCAGCGTCGGCAAGACCAGCACCAAGGAAATGCTGCGGCTGATCCTCGCGGCCTCCGGCAAGACCGCGGCGGCCGCGGCCAGCTACAACAACCATCTCGGCGTGCCGCTCACCCTCTCGCGCATCCCGCGCGACGCCAAATTCGCGGTTGCCGAAATCGGCATGAATAATCGCGGCGAAATCGCCATTCTCGGCCGCATCGCCCAGCCGCATGTCGCCATCGTGACCGCGATCGCGCCCGTGCATATCGGCAATCTCGGCAGCCTGGCCGCCATCGCCGAGGAAAAGGCGAGCCTGCTCAAATACATCTTTACTGAAAAGGCCATGGAGGAAGGCGAGGAAGACAAGCCTGGCATCGCCATCCTCCCCGCCGATACCGAGTTCCGCATAGCCTTCCACCGCGCCTCCCCCTTCGGCCGCAAGATCTGGTTCGGCGAATCCGCCGATGCCGATGCGCGCCTGCTGGACTACGCGCCGGACGCGACTGGTTCGACCGTGCGCGCCATCGTCGCCGGGCGCGAGGTCAGCTTCCGCCTCGGCGCGCCAGGCAAGCACATGGCGCTGAACGCCATCGCCGCACTCGCCGCCGCCGTCGAGATGGGCGCCGATCTGGACAAGGGACTTGCAGCACTCGCCGATTTCACCGCCCTGCCCGGACGCGGCGCGCGCCAGAGCCTGCTCGGTGGTGCAGCGACGCTGATCGACGAAAGCTACAACGCCTCCTCGGCTTCGGTCCGCGCCGCACTCTCCGTGCTTGGCACCGAAAAGGGCCGCCGCATCGTGGTGCTCGGCGACATGCTCGAACTCGGCGATTTCGGCCCGTCCGAACATGCGGGCCTCGCCGATAGCGTTGCCGCATCGGCCGACGTGCTCTTCACCTGCGGCCCGCTGATGCGCCATCTCTATGAGGCAGTTCCTGCGAACTTGCGGGGCGCGCATGCGACGGATTCCGCCGAACTCGCTTCCATCGTCGCTGCTGCGGTGCAGCCGGGCGATGTCGTGTTGATCAAAGGCAGCAATGGCAGCCGGATGAATCGTGTGGTGCAGGCACTGCTCGCATCCGGCGAGGTGAGCAGGACCTGAATGCTATATAATCTCGCCCGGCCCTTCGCGGACCAGTTCATCCTCTTCAACCTGTTCCGCTACATCACGTTCCGGGCGGGAGCGGCATGCATCACCGCGCTCATCATCAGTTTCGTGCTGGGGCCGATGGTGATCCGCTGGCTGCGCTCCGTGCAGCGCGGCGGCCAGCCGATCCGCAGCGACGGGCCGGAGCGTCATCTAATCGAGAAGAAGGGCACGCCCACGATGGGCGGCGTGCTGATCCTCGCGGCGTTGACGCTGTCCACGCTGCTCTGGGTCGATCTGCGCAACGGCTTCATCTGGGCGGCGCTGTTCATCACGCTCGGCTATGGCGCGCTTGGCTTTACCGATGATTTCCTCAAACTCTCCAAGCGCAACACCAAAGGCGTCTCAGCCCGCATCAAGCTGATCTGGCAGGTCGTTGTCGGGCTGGCCGGCGCGGTGTGGATCTATTCTCTCACCCGCGAGCCGCTGGCCGGGCAGCTCGCCATTCCGGTGTTCAAGGAAGTCATCCTCAATCTCGGCATCTTCTTCCCGATCTTCTCGATGTTCGTGATGATCGGCAGCTCCAATGCGGTGAATCTCACCGATGGCCTCGACGGTCTTGCCATCGTGCCGACCATCATCGCCGCCGGCGTTTTCGCGCTGATCGCCTATATGGTCGGCAATCGTGTCTTTGCTGACTACCTCCAGCTCAATGCCGTGCCAGGCGCTGGCGAACTTACCGTGTTCCTCTCCGCCCTGGTCGGCGCCGGCCTCGGCTTCCTCTGGTTTAACGCCCCGCCCGCCGCGGTCTTCATGGGCGACACGGGCAGCCTCGCACTCGGTGGCGCGCTCGCCGCCGTGGCCGTCGCGACCAAGCACGAGATCGTGCTGGCCATTGTCGGCGGGTTGTTCGTCGTTGAGACTGTTTCCGTCATCGTCCAGGTGTTCTGGTACAAGCGCACCGGTCGCCGCGTCTTCCTGATGGCGCCGCTGCACCATCATTTCGAAAAGAAGGGCTGGGCTGAGCCGACAATTGTGATCCGCTTCTGGATCATCTCGATGATCCTGGCCCTGGTCGGGCTTGCCACGCTGAAGATCAGGTAGAGACATGGCGAGTTTCCCCTCAGACCTGTTCGCCGGCTCGCGTTTCGCCATTGTCGGCCTGGGCCGCAACGGCATGCCGGCGGCGCGCGCGCTGCGTTCGATGGGCGCTGAGGTGACGGTCTGGGACGATAACGAATCCGCACGCAAGGCCGCCGAGGAAGAGGGCTTTGTCTGCCAGGATCCGGCGCAAGGCCTGGCCGGCGCCGAGGCGCTGGTGCTCTCGCCCGGCATCGCTCACACATTGCCGCAGCCGCATGCCGCGGCCCTTGCCGCGCGCGCGGCAAATATCCCAATTCTCTCGGATGCCGAATTGCTCTACCGCGCCGTGCGCAAAGCCGGCAGCCGTGCCAAATTCGCTGGCATTACCGGCACCAACGGCAAATCCACCACCACCGCCTTGCTCGCGTACATGCTTGGCAGCGCCGGCTTCCCGGTCGAGGCTGGCGGCAATCTCGGCCCGGCAGCACTCGCTCTCCCGCTGCTGCCCGATTCCGGCGTCTATGTGCTCGAGATGTCCTCCTACATGTTGGAACGACTCGCCACGATCCGCTTCGATGCAGCCGCAATGCTTAATCTCAGCCCCGACCATCTGGATCGCCATGGCGACATGGCGGGCTATACGCGCGCCAAGCTGGCGATCTTCGACCGGCAAGGTGCGGGCGATTGCGCCGTGCTCGGTATCGACGATGCCGATAGCCGCGCCATGGCGGACAAACTGGAAACCAGGGCCGAGCGCCTGACGATTTCCGGCAGCCAGGAGGCCCATGTCTCCGGCGCCGGTGGCGTGCTCTGCGATGGCGAGGGCGTGATTGCCACGCTCGCCACCGCCCCGGCCCTGCCCGGTTCGCATAATGCACAGAACGCGGCGGCCGCCTCCGCCATGGCGCTGCATCTCGGCGTGCCGCGCGAGGCCATTCCCTTCGCGCTCGCAAGT
>CANJOG010000132.1 GCA_947475475.1 Acetobacteraceae bacterium | reverse complement strand
CTGACGATGGCGAGCACATTGTCGCTGGAGATCAGCTTGCGCGCCGCGGCGACGGTGCGCTGCGGGTTATAGGCATTATCCTCGACCAGATAGGTGATCTTGCGGCCATTGATGCCGCCCTGGGCATTGATCATGCCGAAATAAGCATCTGAGCCTGCGCGCTGCGGCACGCCATAGATGGCGACCGGGCCAGTGAGCGGAATCCAGGCGCCGAGTTTGATTTCGGTGGCGGTGACGCCCGGCGCGGTCTGGGCAAAAGCAGGCATGGCGAGGCTGAGGGCGGCGGCGGCGAGGCCTGCCATGACGGCGCGGCGCGCGGGCGGATTCCTGGTGTCCATCGTTTTACTCCCCTGTCGGTGCCGTCTGAGCGCGGCTGGAATCTGTCTAGCCGACTTGTCGTGGGGTGCAAGAGTGATATTGATGTCGGAATATATCGGCCTGACGTCCGGCCTCAGCCGTGATTCCAGATATTCGGCAGCCAGGCATTGGAATAGCCCGAGATGAAGCTGCGCGCGGCACCGGTGGCCTCGTCGTAGCTGGCGCGGGTGATGGCGCCGATATTGCCGCCATAGACGTGGATGGAGATCGAGGCGTCGGAGTCCAGTCCGTTGGAGACCCGGTGCAGGTCGCAGGTAGACGGTGAGACGAAGGCGGTCTGGCCTTCGGTCAGCACACTGCGCGTCGTTGGAGTGAGGGCGCCGTCCGTGCCACGGTCGTAGCGTTGCTCGATCTCGCGGCCGCGCAGCAGGCCGATCAGGCCATAGACGGTGTGGTCATGCACCAGTGTTCGCTGTTCTGGCCCCCAGACGAAGCAGACCATTGAGAAGCGTTGCAGCGGGTCGCAATGCAGCAGGTTCTGACGGTAAGCCGGGCCGGTGGCTGCGAGGTCGGCCGGTAGCCAGGCAGAGGTGGAGAGCAGCTTGGCTAGCAAGGCGCGGCCCTGCGCGATCGTTTCCGATTCGGGCAGGGCGCTGGTGACGAGGCGTGTGTAGTCGACGATGAAATCGCGGAGCGGGGCGAACTGGTTCATGGCCGCAGGTTAAGCGGTGCGGGGCGCCTGTATCCAGCCAGGGAAAATACGGGCGGCTACGGCGAGCAGTTCGTCGCGCTGGACGAGGGTGATGTAGAGCGAGGCGAGCCAGACGGCGCAGGCTTCCTTGAAGAGCTGGCCGCCATCATTGTACGGATCGATGCCGAGCGGGCTCACGACATGGAAGAAGATCGCGCCGGACATGATACCGAGGCCGAACAGCGCGCCCCAGGCGCGGGTCAGCGGGATGACCACGAGAATGCTGGCGATGATTTCGGCGATGGCGACGGAGAGACGGAAGGGCTTTTCGTAGCCGTCGAGAAACACCCAGTTTGACAAAGTCGTGAACAGATCGACTGAGCCCTGATTGCCGGTGAGCTTGAACTGTTCGTACCAGAGCAGGATGCCGGCGATGAAGAGCGCCGCGGGCCAGGTGAGCAGGCGGGCTATTGTGAAGCGGGCGTGGCTAGGGCGGGGCAGGGCGATCTCCTCGGGTGCCGGTGCTGGGTCGGCGTCTGGTAGGGAGTTCGCGGCGTCGGGCTGGCGGTTACCCGCGTTGCGAGGGTGTGCCAGTGTGTATATATTGGGATGCTTCTGCGTATAATTTGGGGACGACGCTGCGATGAACCAGGCCCATGATCAGATTCCGGACGAGTTTGGCGATGACGGTGCGCCGGAGAACGGGTTGTTTGGCTTTTCGCTGGAGCAACTGGCGCGGAATCCGACCGTCTATCGCTCCGATTTGCTGGCAGGCCGGGTGTTCATTGTCACTGGCGGTGGCACTGGCTTCGGTCAGGCCATGACGTTTCTGCTGTCGCGGTTGGGCGCGCAGGTGGTGATCTGTTCGCGGCGGGAGGAGAATCTCATCCACACGGCGAAGGCCGTGAAGGAACTGGTCGGCGCCGATGTGTATACGCGGGTCTGCAATATCCGCGAGCCGGAACAGGTCGAGGCGTTGTTCGAGGATGTCTGGGCGCGCTATGGCCGGGTTGATACGGTTGTGAACAATGCCGGCGGGCAGTTTCCGATTCCGGCGCTGGATATGTCGCGTAACGGGTGGAAAGCGGTCATCGACCTGAACCTGAACGGCACCTGGTGGATGATGCAGACCGCCGGGCGGCATTGGCGCGATAAGAAGATGGCCGGCAATATCGTCAATATTGTCGCCTATATCGAGCGCGGCATGCCGCAGGTGATCCATACCTGTGCCGCGCGCGCCGGGGTGATCTACATGAGCAAGTCGGTAGCGCAGGAATGGGCGGAATTGAAGATCCGCGTGAATTGCCTCGCCCCTGGCTGCATGGCGTCTGAAGGGCTGAAGGTCTATGCGCCGGAAGCCAGCGCGCGAATGGTCAATTCCAATCCGATGCACAAGGTCGGCGATGCCTGGGACGTGGCCGAGGGCGTGGTTTATCTCTCGGCGCCGTCTGCCAAGTTCATTACCGGCGAGATGCTGGTGATCGATGGCGGCATGCAGATGTGGGGCAATGCGTGGCCGGGTGGTGTGCCCGACTGGTTCAAGGTTATTTGAGAATTATCGAGGCCGGGTAACCTAGCCCGGATGGAGCCCGGCAGGGAAGCGCGTAGCGTAATCCGGGTGGGCGGTGCTCGATCCCCGGAATGCGCTGCGCGCTTCCGTGCCGGGCTCCATCAGGGCTACGGGTCTCAGAACTCCATGTCGAGTTCTTCGAGTTCCTCGGGTTCGGCCACCGCTTCGGCCAGCCATTCGCGCATCGGTGCCCAATCCAGGATCGTGTCGCAATAGGCTTTTGAGGCTGCGGGCAGCTTCACGCCGTAGGTGATGAAGCGCGTGCAGACCGGGGCATACATCGCATCCGCGATGGTGGGCGTGGCGCCGAACAGGTAGGGGCCGCCATAGAGGTCCAGACATTCCTGCCAGATTGCCTGGATACGCTCGATATCCGGCACGGCGCCCGCGAAAATCTGGAAGCGTGTATAGCGGGCCTTGAGATTCATTGGCAGGGCGGAGCGCAGATTGGCAAAGCCGGAATGCATCTCGCCGGAGATCGAGCGGCAGCGGGCGCGGGCGATCTTGTCCATCGGCAGCATGCCGGATTCCGGCCGGCGCTCGGCGAGAGTTTCCGCGATCGCCAGCGTGTCCCAGATGCTCACGCCGTTATGGTCCAGCCGCGGCACCAGCACCGAGGGGGCGAGGAGGAGCAATTCGGCGCGGTTGTTGGGATCGTCGATCGGGACGGTCCGCAACTCCACATCCAGCCCGGCGAGCCGGCACAGCAAGAAGCCGCGCAACGACCAGGACGAGTAGTTCTTGCTTGAAATGGTCAGCACGGGCCGAGGTCCCGGCGCGGCGCGGGGGGCGTCCTGCTGCGGCGCAGGCTCTGCCTTGGCCTTGGCTGGCTTGGCGGCAGGCGGCTTGGCGGCGGATGACTTCGACGGAGAGCGCATCGGTTTTGGCACCTGCATTTGTTGTTGCATTGCAGCATAAGTCTGACTAGCCTTCAACCCGAAAAGCCCTCGCTCCTTCGGATACCACGCATTTTGACAGCCTGATCAGAACGTTACGGGCGCCGGAACCGCATGCTCTATCACGCCTATCAGGCTTACGCCGAAGCTTCCGAACCTGTCCGCGCCATGGCCCGGGTTGGTCTCAGCTTTGGGCGCCTCTTCCCCTCCCTGGCGGAACTGCCTTTCGGGCGAAATCTGTCGGCCGCGCTGGAATTGCTTGTGCGCGCCAAGCTCACCCATACGCGCCCGCCCTACGCGATCGACAAAGTGGTTGTGGCAGGCCGTGAGGTGGCGGTGCGCGAGGAGGTGACGGCGGCGCTGCCCTTCTGCGATTTGATCCATTTCGCGAAGGACGATGTGGCCCCTCAGCCGAAGATGCTGGTGGTGGCGCCACTCTCGGGGCATTTCGCGACCTTGCTGCGCAATACGGTGGAAACGCTGTCGCGCGATCACGATGTCTATATCACCGACTGGCGCAATGCGCGGGACATTTCAACGCAGCACGGGCCGTTCGGCTTCGATGATTACATCGACTATGTGATCAAGTGCCTGGAGATTCTTGGTCCTGGCGCGCATGTTCTGGCGGTTTGCCAACCATGTGTGCAGGCCTTGGCCGCGGTGGCGATCATGTCGGCGGACAAGAATCCGGCACTGCCGCGCTCGCTGACCTTGATGGCGGGGCCGATTGATACGCGCATCCAGCCGACCAAGGTGAATGAGCTGGCCTCGTCGCATCCGATCTCATGGTTCGAGAAGAACCTGATTTCGCGCGTGCCGTTCTGGCTTCCGGGTGGCGGGCGCAAGGTCTATCCGGGCTTTGTTCAGTTGCTCGCGTTCATGTCGATGAATATCGAACGCCATACCAAGGCGCATCGCGATATGTATGATCATCTCGCCGCCGGCCGTGTGGCCGAGGCGGAGTCGATCATGGAGTTCTATGACGAGTATTTCGCCGTGCTCGACCTGCCGGCGGAATTCTATCTGGAAACGGTCGATCGGGTGTTCCAGCAACAGCTTTTGGCAAAGGGCAAGCTGTTCCATCGCGGGCGGCGGGTCGATCCGGGGCAGATCCGGAAGACCGCGCTGCTGACGGTGGAAGGCGAGCGTGACGATATCTGCTCGGTTGGGCAGACGGCGGCGGCGCATATGCTGTGCAACAGTCTGCGGCCGCATCTCAAGCGCCACCATCTGCAGGCGGGCGTTGGCCATTACGGCACGTTCAGCGGCAGGCGGTGGAGCAACCAGATTTATCCGGTGATCCGGAATCTGGTGCTGGCGACGAACTGAGTTCGCTCGCTCCGGGATAGGTGAGGCCGGCAGCGCGGTCGGTCCGTTGGGGTTTAACCAAAGGAGACTGCGCCATGGCGGATAGCTCGCCTTCAGGATTTGCGACCGATTTTTCCCATTCCAAGGAAAGCGACGCCGTGTGGCGTGCTGACGGGTTGCGCGACTTCTTTCTTTATCGCGATCTTGGTATCGCCAAGGCGACCAAAGGGCGCGTGATCGCGCATCTGGTGAAGGCTAATCACGCACCGACCGACGGCACAGGCTGGCACCGGCATATCGCGGAGTTCCAGATCGTGCTCATGGTAAAAGGCTGGGCCAAGTTCATGTATGAGGACAAGGTGACGCTCGTCGAAGCTGGCGATTGCGTGCATCAGCGGCCGGGCATCACGCATTACCTGTTCGATTACTCGCCGGACATGGAATATCTCGAAATCGTCGGACCGGCGGATTTCGGCACTGAGCCGATGCCGGGCGTGTGCGACGTGCCGCCGTGCACGCCGTGGGAAAAATCCTAGATCAGCGCAGCATGTCCCAGCGCGGCGGCGCGCATGCGGCGTCGTAGTCGCGTACGATCTGCTCGACGAGATCAGCGACGGTCGGAATATCGTCGATAAGGCCGACGCTCTGCCCGGCGGCCCAGATGTCGCGCCAGGCGCGGTGGGGGACATCCTCGTCGCGCCGACGTGGCGGCGGCAGGTTGGCCGGGTCGTAGCCATGTGCGCGGATCGAGGCTTCCAGCAGCATGGCCGGCACGCCGTGCGTGAAGGCCGGCGTGTAGATCAGCTCATGGCTTTGCGATTGAACGAGCATCCGCTTGTAATCTTCCGGTGCGGCTGATTCGCGCGTGGCGATGAAGCGGGTGCCCATATAGCAGAGATCGGCGCCCAGATGCTGGGCGGCGCGCACCGAAGCGCCATCAGCGATGGCGCCGGCGAGCACGATCACGCCGTCGAAGATGCGGCGGAGTTGCGGGACGAAGGCGAAGGGGTTGAGTAGGCCGGAATGGCCGCCGCCGCCACCGCAAATGACGATCAGCCCGTCCACCCCGGCATCGATGGCGCGATGGGCGTGCTTCAGCGTCGTGACGTCATGGAAAACCAGCCCGCCCCAGTCATGCACGAGCGGCACGAGCGGCGCCGGGTCGCCATTGACAGTGATGACGAGCGGGATGCGGTGGTGGCGGCAGGTGTCGAGGTCGCTCAGGTAGCGCGGCGAGGTCATGGCGCCGCCGGCGCGGACATTCAGATTGGCGGCGATCGGGCCCATCGTGTGACCATGGGTTTGGGCGAATTCGGCGCGTT
>CANJOG010000131.1 GCA_947475475.1 Acetobacteraceae bacterium | reverse complement strand
GGGCCTGTTCGAAACCCGCCTCGCGCAGCCGGTCGAGAATATCCCAGCCGATGCGATGCACCGATTGCTGCGTCTCAGCCTGCACGCGCCCATCCGCATGCGCGCTCGGCGCCGGATCGGAGACCGTCGCCGCCTCATCGATGTGAAACGGCACGGTAAACACAAACGCCCCGCCCGGCGCCAGCACGCGGCGGATTTCCGCCAGCGCGCCATCCAGCGCGGGCACATGCTGGAGATAATCGCTCGACATGACGACATGCGCGGCGCCATCGGCCTGGGCGAGGCGCAGCCGCTCAGTCCCATCGCCGCGGGATATCCATTCGAGGCGCGGGGCGAGCATCACGCCCTCCACCCGGCGCGACGCTGCCCGGAACCCCGGGCCTTCCGGGCCAAAATTCAGCAGCCGCGCCCAGACCGGCATCACCACTTCGGCATCGAGGAAATGCAGCAGCGCCCGGCCACGCTGGGGCAGCGCATCGGCGCAATCGCAGACCTGCTGCTCGCGCCAGTTCGGCATGATCCGCCCGTCCTCCAGCCTCTCGCCATCGCCGAGCGGCGAGCGGAAACTGGTCGCACGCAGGCAGGGCGCGCAGGCGCCGCCCAGCACAACATCGCCCCCGGCGCTGGCAAGCGAGCGCTCATAGGAAAACCGCCGGTCCAGCATCGGCCGGTTCGCATCCCGCCAGGCGAGATACTCGGCCCGGCTGGCAAAGCGGATCGAGGGGAAAGCGACGGAGCGGCGCCGGTCGGACATGGGTTCCGGTTCGGAAATGGCCGGAAGACCGGCGCTAGGCAGTGGGAGCGAGGATGAGCGAGGCGAAACAATAAGCGATGCATTTACGCCCTGTGGATTAATGCAATTCCACCAATGCGGCAAATTGCCCGCTTCCCGGAAAGGAGCAGGCTCCATACTCTAGGCCGGCAACGGAGCGGTTCATGGCGCGCGAGATCATCGGCGAATTGTCACAGCGGGAAGACGGGCTGGTCGAGGGGTGGTGCCACGCGCACGCCCGTCCGGCGGACCGGCTGGAGGTCGATCTGTTCATCGACGAGACGCTGATCGCCTCGGTGACCGCCGCGTCGGACCGGCCCGATCTGCGCGCCGCCGGTTTCGGCGACGGCATGTATGGTTTCGCGCTCCGCCTGCCAGTCGCGATCGACGCGACGCCCACCATGCTGGTCGCCCGCGAATGTGCCACCGGCACGGTTTTCGCCCGGCTCCGCCTCGGCACGGCGCGCATTTCCGGCAATGACCCCGATCCGGCACGGCTGAACGATCTGCTGGTGCAGGTGGAGGAAGTCTGGGAAAGGCTGAACACGCCGCGCCCCGCCGCCAATCCCGAACGGGAACTGACCCAGGGGCTGGCGCTGGCTGGGGCCAGCCTGCGCGCCGAAGCCGCCGGTCAGACCGGCAGCGTGCCGGTGCTGCGCGACGCCATGGCGGGGCTGGCGCGCGGCCTGAGTCTGCCGGTCTTCGCAAAACCCGCCTGCACGCTGCTGCTCCCCGCCGGACCTGACATCGAAGCCTGTGCCGCCGCCATCACCTCCCTCGCACCCTGGCTGGTAGCGATCGAGGCCGAGATGATCGTGCTGGACCGTCCCGGCGATGACGCCCGCGCCGCCCTGCTGCCCTCGCTCATTCCCGGCCTGCTCTATGCAGCCAGCGCGGCACGCTCAGGTGCCGGACTCAGCAATGACGCCGCTTTTGCCGCCACCGGCGCGACGCTGGTTTTCCTCTCCGCCCCGCAATCCGGCATCGCCTATCCCGGCATTGCCGAGCTGGCGCATTGCCTGCGCTTCCTCGCCCGTGGCGACGCCGACGCCCTGGCCGGCGCCGCCAGCGCCGGCGCCATCGCGCGGCTCCGCTCCGATCTCGCAGCCACCGCCCCCAATTGTGACATACCCGCCCCAGCCTGCCTGCGCCTGGCCATCAGCCGCGACGCCTTTGCGCATGCCGGCGGCTTCGATCAGGTGATGGATACGGTCGAGTCCGGGACAACCCTGCTGGACGCGGACCTGCTTCTGCGTGCGGGATTGCTGGGCCGCATGCCGGCGCTGCTCAGGCCGGGCGTCAATGACGAGCCCGCAGCCGGCGCCGCTCCGGGCCGCGAGGCGGCCTCACGCTTCACGCAACGCTGGCGTCCCGCCGCCTGAGCGGCGGGAACGGCGGCTACTCCACCCGCAGCATATAGCCGGCGTTGCGCACCGTGTGGATCAGCGTCGAGCCAAAAGGCTTGTCCACCTTCTGGCGCAGCCGCGAGACATGCACGTCGATCACATTGGTCTGCGGGTCGAAGTGATAGTCCCACACGCCCTCCAACAGCATGGTGCGGGTCACCACCTGGTTGGCGTGACGCATCAGATATTCCAGCAGCCTGAACTCGCGCGGCTGCAAGTCGATCTTCGCCCCGGCGCGCTTCACTGACCGCGCCAGCAGGTCCATCTCCAGATCGCCCACCGCGAGTTTGGTGGCCGGGCCATCATTCTTGCCCCGCCGGGTCAGCGCCTCGACGCGGGCGAGCAGTTCGGCAAAGGCAAACGGCTTGGTGAGATAATCATCGCTGCCCGCCTTCAGCCCCTTCACCCGGTCATCGACTTCCGACAGCGCCGAGAGGATCAGCACCGGCGTAGTATTGTGCTGCGAGCGCAAGGTCTCCAGCAGCCGCAACCCGTCAATCCCGCCCGGCAGCATGCGATCGAGGATGATGGCGTCAAAGGGCTCGCTCGCCGCCATGAACAGCCCGTCGCGCCCGTTATCGGCATGCTCCACCACATGACCGGCCTCGCGCAATCCCTTGACCACGAAGCCGGCAACGTCGCGATCATCCTCCACGACCAGAATACGCATTCGACTCTCCCCGGCTTTCGCCGATTGCATCCGGCCGCGGCGATCGCGGCCAGAAAATCTATCCAGAAAAAACTACTCCACCTGCTGAGCCGGCCGCTTGCCGACCGTCACAGGCACTTCCGTATCGCGCCCAGTACGCCGCACCAGCAACCGCACCGAGGCGCCGGGCTGCATGGAGGCGATGCCGCGCACCAATATGCGGGCAGACTCGATCTTTTCACCATTCATCGCCAGCACGATATCGCCTGCCTTGAGGCCCGCGCGCGCGGCCGGGCTGTTGCGGTCCACACCGCCGAGCAGCACGCCCGGCCCGGTGCTGCCTTCCTGCAACACCACACCCAGCCAGCCACGATCGATCCGCCCACGCTCGCGCAATTCGGTGACCACGCGGGCAGCCAGTTCGCTCGGCACAGCAAAGCCGATTCCCACCGAGCCACCGCCGGGTGCGACAATCGCCGTGTTCACGCCCACAACCTTGCCATCCAGGCTGAAGGTCGGCCCGCCGGAATTGCCCGGATTGATGGGCGCGTCGATCTGGATGAAATCATCGAACGGCCCCGCCCCGATCTCACGCCCGCGCGCCGAGACAATCCCCGCCGTGATCGAGCCGCCGAGGCCAAACGGATTGCCCGCGGCTATGATCCAGTCCCCCACCTCGATGGCGCGGCTGTCGCCCCAGGTGACGAAAGGCAGCGGCTTGTCGGTCTTCACACGGATCACCGCGATATCGGTCGCCTCATCCGTGCCGATCAGCGTGGCCGGCAATTCGGTGCCATCGGAGAGCGAGACCTGGATGCGCTCGGCATGGCCGACAACATGGTTATTGGTGACGATGATGCCGGACGGATCGATGATGAAACCCGATCCAGCGCCCATCACCGTATCGCGCCGATTGCGGAAACGGTTGCGGAATTGCTGCTCGAAGGGCGTGCCGCGCAATTCCGGCGGCAATGCCACCGGCGCGCCGCCGACGCTTTCCAGCACGGCAATATTCACCACCGCAGGCAGCACCTGCTTGACCAGCGGCGCAAAGCTCGGAAAGCCAAAACGGTTCAGCGGCGCGGGTTGAGCTTGCGCCAAAGCGGGGCGCGACGCGGCGAGGCCGGTCAGGCCCAGCACGCAAGCGGCCAACAGCAGGACGCCGGCGGCGCAGAGGCGGGCAGCGCGAAGGCGGGGCACAAGGTTGGGCAGCGTCATCGGTGTGTGGTTCCCGGGCGGGCCAGTTCATGCGGCTGATCGGATCTTATCCGCTTTCGGACACTCACATGGCGCGTGTCACCTGCCGCAACAAGGCGTTGCGCCGTCTCTTCGTTGCAATAGCCGGAATGGTTACCGCGCCCCGCCCGGCTTGCGCTCCGGTGGCGGGGACGCCTTGGCGGGATTTTCCGGCCAGTCGTGCTTGGGATAACGCCCGCGCATATCCCGCCGCGCATCCAACCACCCGCCCCGCCAGAATCCAGCCAGATCGGCTGTCACCGCAATCGGCCGCCCGGCTGGCGAGAGCAGGGCCAGCCGCAGCGGGATGCGCCCGCCCGCCAGTTTCGGCGTCGCTTCCATCCCATAGAAAAACTGCGCCCGCGCCTCGGCCATCGGCACAGGCTGGGTGTAATCGACCGATGCCCGGCTGCGCGACAGGGCCAGATGCGTCGGCATCTCCTCGTCCAGCCGCTTGAGCAGCCGGTAATCCAGCATGCCGCGCAGGATTTCCAGCACATCCAGCCGCGACAAATCCCCAAGACCGCGCATCCCGCCCATCCAGCCCGGCAGCCAGTCCGGCGCCGATTTCGCCAGACCTGCATCCGACAGATCGGGCCAGATCTCCGGCTCCAGCCCATGCATCAGCCCGACGCGGGCCTGGAATTGCCGCGCCGCCTCGTTCCAGCCGAGCAGATCGAGCTTCCCCTCGCGCAGTTTTGCCGCTGCGGCATCGGCCAGAGCCGAGGCCGAATCAACGGGATCGGCGGCCACCGTCCGGTCTTCCAGAACCAGGGCGCCGAGCCTGCGCCGCCGCCGGCTATAGAGCGTGCCGGTGACGGGATCGACGCCGGATTCCACCTGCTCGGTCACCTGGGCGGCCACGCTCGGCGGCAGATTTTCCGGATCGAGCACGGCGGCCAGCCGGATGCGGGCGCTGGCCTTGAGTTCGAGCGTGGCAACCGCGAGCAGTTTCGCCCGCGCCAGAGGATCATTCGCCGCCAACCGCGCCCCGCCACCGCCAGCCATGCGGAACGATCCCGGCTCGCCGCGTCCCTGGGCAATCCGGTCCGGAAACGCCGCCGCGATCAGCCGCGCCGGATCGCCATGCGGGCGTGCATCAGGCGGCAGGCGCAGCCGGCGCTGATACTGGCTGGCGGCGCGGCGGATACGCGAGAGCGCCCCGCGATCAGCATCCGACGCCTCGCCCGCCAGCGCACCCAGCCGCAGCGTGATATCGGCCGGCGCATCCGGCCCGGCGCGCAGCGGATCGCGCTCCTCCAGCAGAGCGGCGATTTCAGCGGCAAGGGCTGCCTCCCCCACCCCCACGGCAGCCAGCATCATGGCCGAGAGACGCGGATGCGCGCCGAGCCGCGCCATGCGGCGGCCAAGATCGGTGATCCGCCCAGCCCCATCCAGCGCGCCAAGCCCCTTGAGCAGCACGCCAGCCGCCTCCAGCGTCCCGGCGGGCGGGCGATCAGCAAAGGGCAGGTCGGCCGGCGCGCTGCCCCAGGCGGCGCAATCGAGTGCCAGACCAGCCAGATCGGCATTGAGGATTTCCGGCTTGTCATGCGGCGCGAGCCCGCGATGCAGCGCCTCCGTCCAGAGCCGGATCGCCACACCCGGCGCCTCGCGCCCAGCGCGGCCGGAGCGCTGGGTGGCGCTGGCGCGGCTGATGCGCAACGTGGCCAGCCGGCTCAGCCCGGTGCCCTGGTCCAGCACCGGAGCCCTGCGATACCCGCCATCGATAACAATGCGCACGCCCGGCACGGTCAGCGAGGTCTCGGCAATCGAGGTCGCCAGCACGACGCGGCGGCCGGCGGCGATATTCAGCGCGCGGTCCTGCTCGGCCGGCGGCAGATCGCCATGCAGGGGCAGCACCAGCGCACCGCACCCATCCAGTTCGGACTGGGTGCGGCGGATTTCGCCCATGCCGGGAAGAAAACACAGAATATCGCCCGCATGCTCATCCAGCGCCGCACGAATGGCGCGCGCCATGGCCGATGGCAGGTCGCGCACCGCGGGGATATCGCGCCCGGCATGGCGGATGGTGACCGGATGCATCCGCCCCATGCTCTCGACAATCTCGGCATCGAGCAG
>CANJOG010000130.1 GCA_947475475.1 Acetobacteraceae bacterium | reverse complement strand
TCGAAAACGATCCGCACACGTGGAGCAGCGCCCTGGAGCTGCCCCGGCCCGCCTGCGCCGCCCACCCTCTGTTTCGCCACTGCCCGCGCCAAGCACGTGTTCCTCTTTGTTGAATTGGAAAGAGTATAACGATGCACCACCTCGCCGTCAGTGAGATCGACCGCCTGATCGCCGAAGATTATCCCTGCGGAGAATTGCCCGCCGATGCGCGGGCGATCGGCACACAGCCAGGCAGGATGGTTTTCGTCGCCCAGGGACCGATGATTTCCGCCGGCACCGAGAATGCCGACGCCTCTGTGCGCGCCGGCGGCGGATCGCTGGTGACTTCCTGTCCCTATGCCGTGGAGCCCGCCGATGTCCAGGTGACGCTGTCGCCGGACTGACGTGGGCTCAAACATCGTCCGGGCTGAGGATGCCAATCAGTTCGGCGGATTTGGTGTGCACATCCGCCTCGCGTTCCAGATTTTTCGGGAAACGGCTTTTGCGCGCCTGGATCAGCGCCTTCTTTGCCTGGTCCTGATGCCATAGGCGGACCGCCTCCAAGGCCGCATCCCAGCCGCGGCGATAATCCTGTGTGATGTCGGTCTCGGCCAATCTGCTGATCCAGTCCTCGATACGTAAGTTCCGTGAGTTTACCTCAGCAGCCGCATGAACATGCAAATCAAAATGCTCCGATGCGAGGCGAACGCCCCTCACTCAGTCGCGCGCACTGTCGCGAGCTTCCCACCCACCGCGATGACGCCCACTGTCGGAAAAGGCGTATTCGCCAGCGGAAACTCTTGGGTACAATGCCGAGGGCATTCTACCGCTCCTGCGGAAAATTGCGGCAGGCCCCAATCGCTCATGTGCCGGCCCCGTGATGATATGGCACGCTCAGAATGGATCTCCTCCGCCGCCCTCCCAATCCGCCAGCAACGGCATCAGCACATCAGCAATCGCCTCCATCCCCAGATCGCCCGCATACAGCGCCGCCAATGACGCCGTGCAAATAATCTCGGACCGCCGCACGCCATATTTCCGCGCTTGATACGCCGCCCGCCGCATGGCGCCGGCCTTGCCGAGCATCGCCGCAGCGTGAAAGATCAACAGCGGCACGAGCTGCTTCGGCATCTCGCCAATCGTGGTCTCGTAGCGCTGACGGAAGGCCTTCAGTAATTCCGGCTTGGTGGTGGCGAGAAACCCGACATAACTCGGCACCTCACCCTGATGATCGCGATACCAGTCCGACAGCCTCGCCACCTCCGCCGCCGTCATACCGGATTGCGAAAAATCCAGCCCAGCACGAAAGGCCTGCGCATCGGCCTCCCACCCATCCGGCCAGATGCGCGCAACCGCATCCGCCTTGCCATCCCACTCCCGAATAATCCGGTCGCAGCCGGGCGCGATGTTGCCGATCCCCATCGGCCCGGCATGGATGAAGGCGAGACCAAGGATCTCCAGAACCTGCGTGCGCGTCACACCCCATTTCAGCGCCGAGATCGTCTCGTACAGCGCCCCATCCTGCCAGCCGAGCACCGCATATGTATGCAGGAACAGGACAACCGGCACGGAGGGCGCGGAAAATCCATCGCTCATCGAGGATTCCGCCATCCGCCGCCAACGCTTCATCGGCTCGGACCCGTTCTGGAGCCAGAAGCCGACGAATTGCACGACCGACAGATCGCCCTCGCCATGATTGGTGCTGTACCAGTCGCGGATCAGCGCCGCCTCACGCTCGCTCAGCCCGCCTGGCGTTCGCCAGTCAACACCAAGGTCCTGCTCCTTCGGTAGAGTCTTCCCAGGCCCGGCCATGATCCCTCTCCCATCCGATTATCTCTCAACCCGGGACTCTCCCGGCCGGGACGATCTGATGCGCAGTGTGGCGCCCGCCTCAGCCTCAGTCCACTCCGGCGCGATAAGCCACCCAATCCCCATCCACGATCCTCGCCAGACCGAGCCGCACCGGATCGTGGTTGAACACATAAACCCAGGCCACCGCCCCCTCGCCCCCCGGCTGCACCACGGAAATCGCCTGCCGCACATAATCCGACCCGGCGGGATCAGCCGGATCGAACGCCTCATAGTCATCGAGCACCGCCAGAATATCCGCCGCACCCTCTTCAAGCCGGAACAACTCGCCCCGCACCATTCCGCCCTCCGGCGCCATCACCAGCGCCGGATAGGGCGGCACCGCATCCACCACATAGAGCGCCCCCGAAATCAGGCACATCCCGCACCGCCGCATCCGCGCCAGCACCGCAGGATCAACCGGGTTCGCCTGGCCAGACATCAGCGTGCCATAGGCAGCAAGATACTCGCCCGCTCCCCCTGCCGGTCCCTCGAAATCGTTTTTATCGATCATAGCAACCAATATAACTCATTTTACCAATCGAGCGCCCAACTCTATCTCCCTCTCCACCGAACCACCCCAGCCGCCCAGAGAGAGGAACCCACCATGTCCCGTCCCGAGATCAAGACCATCCAAAACCTGCACGCAGCGCTGGCCGGTGAGTCCACCGCCCATATCAAATACCGGTACTTCGCCCGCCTCGCCCGCGCCGCCGGCGATGAGGCCACCGCGCGCATCTTCGAGGAAACCGCCGCCCAGGAAGTCCAGCACGCCTTCAGCCATCTCGACCTGCTCTTCGCCGACGCCAACCTCACCCCGGCAAAGGCCCTGCAACTCGCCATCGACGGCGAGACCTATGAATACACCGAAATGTATCCCGCCTTCCGCGCCCAGGCGCTTGCCGATGGCGATGCCGCCGCAATCGCCGAAATCGACGGGCAGATCGCCGAATCCCGTGACCACGCCGCCCGCTTCGCCGCCCTGCTCGCCTCCGCCGGCAAGCGTTTCGCCGCCCTCGCCAAGGTCGAGGAACGCCATGCCAACGCCTATCGCGCCGCCCTGGCCAACATCGCCTGAACCGCGCCCAACAGGAGAACCCACATGAAAATCTGGCAGTGCATCGTCTGCAACTTCATCTACGACGAGTCCCGCGGCCTCCCCGAGGATGGCATCGCCCCCGGCACGCGCTGGGAAGACATCCCCGAGGATTGGGCCTGCCCTGATTGCGGCGTGTCCAAGGAGGATTTCGAGATGCATGAAATCGCTTCCGCCTGATCCAGCAGGCAAAACCCCAGATCACGCCTCCTACAATCTGAGACAGTCTCCCGGGCAGCCATCCAGGCACGGCTCGGGAGCCATCCCCACCGCCGCTCTGGCCAACCAGCCCGATCCGCCCCATCTTCGCGCCAACACGCGCGGAGACCGACCATGGCGGATATCCAGACCAGCTTGTCCCTGAAGGACCCCACTTTGCTGCGCCAGGCCAATTACATCGGCGGCGCCTGGGTCCAGGCCGAATCAGGCCGCACCATCGCCATCCGCAACCCCGCCACGGGCGCGCTGGTCGGCCACGTCCCCTCCATATCGGCCGCCGAAACCCGCCGCGCCATCGAAGCCGCCGCCGCCGCCCAGCCGGCCTGGCGCGCCATGCTGGCCAAGGAGCGCGCCGCCATCCTCCGCCGCCTCGCCGACCTGATGCTCACCAATACCGACGACCTCGCCGCCATCATGACCGCCGAGCAGGGCAAGCCGCTTGCCGAATCCCGCGGCGAAATCGCCTATGCCGCCAGCTTCATCGAATGGTTCGGCGAAGAGGCCAAGCGCATCTACGGCGACACCATTCCGCAAAACGCGCCCGGCCGACGCATCATCGTCCAGAAGGAGCCGATCGGCGTCTTTGCCGCCATCACGCCCTGGAACTTCCCCGCCGCCATGATCACCCGCAAGGCCGGGCCAGGCTGGGCCGCGGGCTGCACCGGCGTCATCCGCCCCGCCAGCCAGACCCCCTTCTCCGCCCTCGCACTCGCCGTGCTCGCCGAACGCGCCGGCCTGCCCGCCGGCGTCTGCAATGTCATCACCGGCCCGGCCAGCGAACTCGGCGGCGAGATCACCTCCAACCCCATTGTGCGCAAACTCAGCTTCACCGGCAGCACCGAGGTCGGCGCCAAACTGCTCGCCCAATGCGCCGCCACCATCAAGCGCACCTCGATGGAACTCGGCGGCAACGCGCCCTTCATCGTCTTCGAGGATGCCGATCTCGATGCCGCCGTCATCGGCGCCATCGCCAGCAAATACCGCAATACCGGCCAGACCTGTGTCTGCACCAACCGCTTCCTGGTGCAGGACTCCGTCCATGACGCCTTCGTCGAAAAGCTCAAGATCGCCGTGGCGGCCTTGAAGGTCGGCAATGGCATGGACCCCGGCGTCACCCAGGGGCCGCTGATCAACCAGGACGCCGTGGAAAAAGTCGAAGCCCATATCGCCGACGCACTCACCCGTGGCGCCACGCTGGCGGCCGGCGGCAAACGCCACGCCCTCGGCGGCAATTTCTTCGAGCCCACCATTCTCGGCAATGTGCCCGCCAGCGCCGACATCTTCCGCGAGGAAACCTTCGGCCCCGTCGCCCCGGTCTTCCGCTTCAGTACCGAGGCCGAGGCCATCCGTCTCGCCAATGACACCGAATTCGGCCTGGCCGCCTATTTCTATGCCCGCGATATCGGCCGCATCTTCCGCGTCGCCGAAGCGTTGGAATACGGCATGATCGGCATCAATGAGGGCATCATCTCCACCGAAGTCGCCCCCTTTGGCGGCATGAAAGCCTCAGGCATGGGCCGCGAAGGTTCCAAATTCGGCATCGACGAATATCTCGAAGTGAAATATCTCGCCATCGGCGGCATCGGTCATTGAAAGCTGCACACGTGACAAAATTCGACTACGATCTCTTCGTCATTGGCGGCGGCTCCGGCGGCGTCCGCTGCGCCCGCATCGCGGCAGGCCATGGCGCCCGCGTCGGCATTGCCGAGGCGCGCTTCTGGGGCGGCACCTGCGTCAATGTCGGCTGCGTGCCGAAGAAGCTGCTGATGCAGGCGAGCGAATATGGCGCGCTGGCGGAAGACGCGCGCGGCTTCGGCTGGGAGTCCGCCCGCCCCACCCATGACTGGGCCGCCCTGATCGCAGCGAAGAACAAGGAGATCGACCGGCTGGAGGGCATCTACCGCAAGCTGCTCACCGGCGCCGGCGTCACCGTGTTCGACGCCCATGCCTGTTTCGAGGATGCCAATACGCTCGATGTCGGCGGCCAGAAAATCACCGCCGAGCGCATCGTCATCGCCACCGGCGGCCACCCTGAACGCCCCGGCATCCCCGGCGAGGATCTCGGCATCGTCTCAGATGATGCCTTCTTCCTTCCCAGCCTCCCGCCCCGCGTGCTGATCCATGGCGGCGGCTTCATTGCCGTGGAATTCGCCGGCATATTCACCGGCCTTGGCGCCAAGGTGGACCTTGTCTTCCGCCAGCCCCACCCGCTGCGCGGCTTTGACGAGGATTTGCGCGAAGCCATGACCGAGGCCCTGATCGCCCAGGGCGTCACGCTCCACCCCAACACCACGCTCACCCGCATCGACGCATATGGCGACGCCCGCCGGGTCACCCTGGGGAATGGCGCGGTCATCGAGACCGACCTCGCCTTCTTCGCCACCGGCCGCCGCCCCAATACGCGCGGCCTGCATCTGGACCGCGCCGGCGTCAGCCTGATCGAAGGCGGCGCCATCGCCGTCGATGCGGACAGCACCACCTCCCAGGAGCATATCTACGCCATTGGCGACGTCACCAACCGCATCAACCTCACCCCCGTCGCCATCGCCGAGGGCCATATCCTTGCCGACCGCCTCTATGGCCCCACCGAACGCGACTGGAACTTCGCCGCCGTGCCAAGCGCCGTGTTCAGCCAGCCGCCGCTCTCCACCGTCGGCCTCACGGAAGCCCAGGCCGCGAAACACGGCCCGGCCGATATCTACGTCACCCGTTTCACCCCGATGCGCCACACCATCTCCGGCCGCACCCGCCGCACCATGATGAAACTCGTGGTCGACCAGGCCAGCCAGCGCGTTGTTGGCGCCCATATGATCGGCGAGGACGCGCCCGAGATCATCCAGGGCATCGCCGTTGCCATCACCGCAGGTGCGACCAAGAAGGATTTCGACCGCACTGTTGGTATCCACCCCACCGCGGCGGAGGAGTTCGTGACCCTCCGCACCCGCACAAGAGTCGCCACCCCGTAGCGCAACCATTAAGCGGCGCTGGTCTGTGCATGCCAAGGCTGGTTCCTCTGGACGACGGTATTGGCGAATATAATGAGCTTTCG
>CANJOG010000129.1 GCA_947475475.1 Acetobacteraceae bacterium | reverse complement strand
TGGTCTGCATCTCCAATTGCGACAAGATCACGCCGGGCATGCTGATGGCGGCGATGCGGCTGAACATCCCCGCCGTCTTCGTCTCCGGTGGCGCCATGGAAGCCGGCAAGATCAAGCAGGGCGCCAAGATCGTCCGCGCCGACCTGATCTCCGCCATGGTCGCTGCCGCCGATGACAAGGTGAGCGATGCCGACATGGCCGAGCAGGAACGCTCCGCCTGCCCGACCTGCGGCTCTTGCTCGGGCATGTTCACCGCCAATTCGATGAACTGCCTGACCGAGGCGCTCGGCCTGGCCCTTCCGGGCAATGGCACCGTGGTTGCCACCCACGCCGACCGCAAGAAGCTGTTCCTCGAAGCCGGTCATCTGATCGTCGATCTGGCTCGCCGCTGGTATGAGCAGGACGATGCTTCCGTCCTGCCGCGCAGCATCGCCACCTTCGAGGCCTTCGAGAATGCGATGTCGCTCGATATCGCCATGGGCGGTTCGACCAACACCGTGCTGCATCTGCTCGCCGCCGCCGAGGAAGGCGGGGTGAATTTCAAGATGGAAGATATCGACCGGCTCTCCCGCCGCGTGCCGAATATCTGCAAGGTCGCGCCCTCGGTGCCGGATGTGCATATCGAGGACGTCCATCGCGTCGGCGGCATTATGGCGATTCTCGGTGAGCTCGACCGTGCCGGTCTGATCCATCACGACCTGCCGATGGTACACACTACCTCGCTCGCCGCCGCACTGGACCGCTGGGATATCCGCCGCAGCCCGTCGGCAAGCGTGTCCGAATTCTTCCGCGCCGCCCCAGGCAATGTCCGCACTGTCGAGGCGTTCAGCCAGGCCGCGCGCTATGAGAAACTCGATCTCGACCGCGAGACCGGCGTGCTGCGCGATGTCGAGCACGCCTTCAGCAAGGATGGCGGGCTCGCAGTGCTCTACGGCAACATCGCCCTGGAAGGTGCGATCGTGAAGACCGCCGGCGTCGACAAGGGCAGTCTGAAATTCTCCGGCCCCGCGCGCATCTTCGAGAGCATGGAAGCCTCGGTCGAGGCCATCCTGGGTGGTAAGATCAAGGCCGGCGATGTGGTGCTGATCCGCTATGAAGGGCCCAAGGGCGGTCCCGGCATGCAAGAGATGCTCTACCCGACCAGTTATCTGAAATCGAAGGGGCTGGGCAAAGTCTGCGCGCTCGTCACCGATGGCCGCTTCTCCGGCGGCACCTCGGGCCTGTCCATCGGCCATTGCTCGCCGGAAGCGGCCGAGGGTGGCGCGATTGGCTTGGTGCGTGAGGGCGATACGATCGAGATCGACATCCCCAACCGCAAGTTGGACGTGGCGCTGAGCAATGCCGAACTCGCCGCCCGCCGCGCCGAAATGGACGCGCGTGGCGATGCTGCCTGGCAGCCGTTGGCGCGCGAACGTACCGTCAGCATGGCGCTGCAAGCCTATGCGGCGCTGACCACCAGCGCCTCGCGCGGCGCGGTGCGCGATGTGAGCCAGCTTCGTAAGCGGAACTGACACCTCGCAACACGTCTGGCTGAAAACCCGGGCGCGGCGCACCATCTTCTGAGCAACGACGCCGATCACGGTGACATGCAAGGAAACTGGATGATGCCGCGCCCGATTTCCGTTCTGCTGACTGCTTCGTTTCTCGCCGCCGGATTGCTCGCCGCCCTGTCCGGCAGCGCCCGAGCCGATGAGTCCAAGCGCATCGGCGCGGTCAGCACGACCTTCCGCATCCTCGGCAAGAACGACAAGGTGGTGGTGGACCGCTACGACGATCCGCGCGTCGCCGGCGTCTCCTGCTATGTCTCGCGGGCGGAGACCGGTGGGGTGAAAGGCTCGCTCGGCCTGGCTACCGATCCCTCGCGCTATTCCATCGCCTGCCGCGCCACCGGGCCGGTGGAAATCCATGGCACGCTTCCGGAAAACGAGACGGTGTTCGACGAAAAGGCCAATATCTTCTTCAAATCCATCCGGGTGAACCGGATGTATGACAAGGAAAAGCGGGTGATCCTGTATCTGGTCTGGAGCACACTGGCGCTGGCCGCCGATGGCAGCCCCTATAATAGCATCACCGCCGTGCCGCTGGACCGGTGAGCATTTTGCCCCCACCCGACGCGCGCGCCCTGCTCGACTGCTGGTTCGCCCCGCCCGAATCTGCCTGGATGGCCCGCTGGTTCCGCCGCGATGACAGTTTCGACGCCATGCTGGAAGACCGCTTCGGCGCCATCATGGCAGCAGCGCGCGAGGGCGCGCTGGCGGACTGGGAAGCCGCCCCGCACGGCGCCCTCGCCCTGGTAATCGCGTTGGACCAGTTGCCGCGCAATATCGCCCGCGGCACGCCGGCCGCCTTCGCCGCCGATCCGCTGGCCCGCGCCTCCGCCCGCCGTGCCATCGCAAGCGGGTTCGACCGCGACATGCGGCCGGAGGAGCGCATGTTCCTCTACCTGCCATGCGAACATTCGGAAGATCTTGCCGACCAACAGGAATCACTCCGCCTGTTCGAGCAACTACGAAATTTTCCAGGCATGGATTTCGTCATGGAATATGCCGAGCGCCATCACGAGGTCATCGTCCGCTTCGGGCGCTTTCCACACCGTAATGCGGTGCTTGGCCGCTCCAGCACGGCAGACGAACTGGATTTCCTGGCCAAGCGCCCGGACGGGTTCTGAAATCCCGACGTCAACGGGCCTACCACACCAGTTGCGCCACTTTTTTCTTCGGCGCCTGGACCTCGCGCAACGACGAGTTCCATTCGGAGACGGGCATGAAGCGCGGTGCCAGGAACTGGTAGGTGCGCAGCAGCAAGCGCCGTCCGTGCTCATCCGCGCCGGCGTCTTGCGCCTCCCAGCTCGTCAATATGTCCTCCCAGGCGCGCAGGCTCCGGTAGAGCCAGTCCCGGTTCGAGCGAATAAAGGCGCATTGGCTATGTGCATTGCGCAGCATGGCAATCACCTCACCCGTCAGCGCATCGAGCTCATCGAACCGCCCACTGATTTGCGCCAAAGCGCGGCTGGCCAGCAGATGGAGGCGCGTGAAGGTCTGCCTCTGCTCCGAATCGCCCCGCGCGGCGCTGTGCAGATGGCGCAGCCGTGCCACCATTCCCCGCAAGGGCCGCAATAGCCGGTCACGCAGAGCCTCGATAAAGGCGACTTCCCCTGCAACCTCTTCAAGCTGGTCGAGCACAGCCTGCCCATCCGGCAGGTTGAGCGCCTGTGCAGCCCGTTCCAGCGCCTGCCCGATCGAGGCGCGCATCGCCGGCGCCTCCACCAGGGCCAGCATGTCCCGCCCCTCGCCACCCCAGTCGCCAAAGGCGGCACCATCGGCGCGCAGCCAGGCGACGAGTTGCAGCCTGAGCCGGGCCGAGGCGATGGCACGATGCTGCTCGCTCGGCTCCCAGCTTGCCGCGCCGCTGAGGATTTCCGGCGGCAGCTTGTCGCCCGGGCGGAGACACGTGACGAAATCCAGCGCGCCGGCGATCATCGCCAGCATCCGCCCGTCATCGGTGTCATCGGCGATGTCCAGTTCACGCTGTACGGCATCGATCGGCAGCGCCGCCTCACGCTCGCCCAGGCTGAAGCGCAGCGCCGGAATGCCGTCGGAATCCGACCGGCAGAACATGACATTCTGAAAAAGTTGGAAACCCCGGTGCTGCAACCGGCAGAATTCCGGATCGGACTGCGTGCTCATGTTGCCTCGAAAACTGAGGTTCACCCGGAAAAAGGACCGGAGTCTCATCCTGCCGCAGACGTCCTAAGAATGTGTGAAGGGGTCCCAGCCCGGCTCAGCCGGCCCGTTAACCAATCGGTAACGCCTAGCGACACAGAATGGGACAAATCTCATCCGCGAGAGTCGCATGCAGGCAATCCCTACCGAGACAGAAGGCTCCGACCCGGCGCCCCATCCCACAGTGAAGGGCAAGGCGGGCGCGCAAACCCGTTTCCGCCTCGGCACCGACCCGCGCGCTTTGGCCAGCGACCGACGGCGCATCGAGCAGGATCTGCGCCAGGCCCTCACGGCCAGGACACTCACACTGCATTTCCAGCCCCGCTACAGCCTGGCCGACCGGCAGTGCTTCGGCGCGGAGGCTTTGCTGCGCTGGCCGCACCGCAAGCGCGGCCTGATCGCACCCGCTGTGTTCCTGCCCATCGCCGAGCGCAGTGAGCTGATCGTGCCGCTCGGCGGCTGGGTGCTCTCCCAGGCCTGCCGCATCGCGGCGCATTGGCCTGTGCCAGCGGGGGCGCTCGGCAGCATCGTCTCGGTCAATATCGCGGCACGGCAATTGCGTGGCGCCGCCCTGCTCGGCCAGATCGCCGAGGCGCTGGAAGCCTCCGGCCTCGATGCAGAGCGTCTGGAACTGGAATTCACCGAGTCCATGCTCGTCGATGGCGATGCCGACACGCTGCTGGCGCTCTCGGCCATACGAGATCTCGGCATCGGCATCGCGTTGGATGATTTCGGCACCGGCTATGCCAGCCTGTCCATGCTCAAACGCCTGCCGCTGACCGCGCTGAAGCTGGACCGCAGCCTGATCCGCGATCTGCCGGCCGATGAGGAGGATGCCGCCATCGTCCGCGCCGTGGTGCAGACCGCGCATGTGATGGGCATGGCGGTGGCCGCCGAGGGGATCGAGACGGAGGGGCAGTGCCGCTTCCTGGCCAGCGTCGGCTGCGACCAGGGCCAGGGCTTCCTGTTCAACCCGGCTTTGCCCGCCGAGCAGGTCAGCCGGGTGCTGCATGGCGGCTGACGCCAAGTGCCCGTCCCCTCCGTGCTTGCGGAACCGGGAAGTTCGCGCCATGCAAGCCGCATGAACGAGACCAGCCCCGACCAGCCCGAAAGCCCCCCCGATCACGCGACCCCAACAGAGGCCGCCGATCACGGCGTGGCGGCGGAAATACTGCGCCACGCGGAAGCCTGCCCGCCGGGCAAATCCTTCTCGCCCGAGGACGTCGCCCGCGCGCTGAGCCAGAGCCTGGAGTTCCAGCGACTGCTCACCGCCGTCCGCCGCGCCGCCCAGCGGCTGGCCCGCGACGGCAAGATCGAGATTCTCCGTAAAGGCAAGCCGATCAATCCGGACGAGCTGCGCGGAGTCATCCGCCTGCGCGCGCGGCGTGATACGGCTGAAACCGACACACAATAAAACCAGCGGCACCACAGCATGCGCAATCTTGGCCCCTTCCTCGCCGATGCCTGGCGTCTCTCGGCCCCCTATTTCCGCTCCGAGGAGCGATGGTTCGCCCGGCTGATGCTCGCCGCCATCATCATCCTGAACCTCAGTCTGGTGGGGATGGATGTGGTCCTGAATTTCTGGAATGGCGCCTTCTTCGACAGCCTGCAGAACAAGGACCAGGGCGCCTTCTTCGAATTGCTGCTGCTTGGCCGTTGGAGCGATGGCAATATGATGCCGGGCTTCGCACTGATCGCCGCCCTCTACATCGCCGTCGCGGTCTATCGCCGCTATCTCAACCAGTGGCTGCAAATTCGCTGGCGCCGCTGGCTGACCGAGCATTTTCTGACGATCTGGCTGGCCGACCGCGCCTATTACCGCATCAGCCTCGCCGCCAATCCGGACAGCACCGGCACCGACAACCCCGACCAGCGCATCGCCGACGATCTGCGCCAGTTCTGCGCCGAGACACTCTCGATCGGGCTTGATCTGCTCTCGAATATTGTCACCTTCGTTAGTTTTGTCGGCATTCTCTGGTCGCTCTCCGGCCCGCTGACGCTGCTGGGTATCACCATCCCGGCCTATCTGCTCTGGGTCGCGCTGATCTATGCCGTCGTCGGCACGGTGCTGACGCATCTCGTCGGCCGGCCTCTGGCATTCCTGAATTTCCGACAGGAGAAGGTGGAGGCGGATTTCCGTTTTTCGCTATCCCGGCTGCGGGAAAACATGGAAGGCGTGGCGCTGCATGCCGGCGAGGCCGATGAAAAGGCAGCGCTGCATACGCGGTTCGGCGCGGTGGCGGCGAACTGGTGGCTCATCATGCGCCAGACCAAATTCCTCAACGCGCTGACCGCCGGATATAATCAGGTCGCCGGCATTTTCCCGTTTGTCGTGGCCTCGCCACGCTATTTCAGCGGCGCCATCGCGCTCGGCGGCCTGACGCGCATTACCGGCGCCTTTGCCCAGGTGCAGTCATCGCTGTCCTGGCTGGTGAGTTCCTACGCCATGCTCGCCTCCTGGCGCGCCACAGTG
>CANJOG010000128.1 GCA_947475475.1 Acetobacteraceae bacterium | reverse complement strand
GCCCCACAAGCCTGATCCGCCGCGGCCCCGGCGCCGTCGCCCTCCTGGCTGCCCTGCATCCCACCATCCCCATCCTGGCCGACAGCGACGCCTTGGCAGCCCGCCTCTCCGCCCTCCTGGGACGCCGTGTAGCCGCCGAGCGCGCCGGCCTGCCTCACCCCATTGCCGACCAGATCGCCGCCCTGGAGGCCCCCCAGACGCTGCTGCCATCTGGTGTGCGCCTCTCCTTCCACCCGACCCCGGCTCTGGTCGCGATCGACATGGATGCCGGCGCCGCGCTGGACGGAGCCACCGCCAAGCAGGGCGCGCATATGGGTGCCAATCTCGCCGCCATCCCGGCCCTGGCCCGCCAGATCCGGCTCCGCAATTTCTCCGGCGCCATCCTGGTCGATTTCGCCGGCCTCTCCCCAAAAAAACGCGAAAAACTCGGCCCAGCCCTGGAAGCCGAACTCGCCAAGGACCGCCTGGGACCCAAACTCCTCGGCTTCACCCGCCTGGGCCTTGCCGAAATCGTCCGCCCCCGCATCCACCCGCCGCTGCACGAACTCCTCACCGGCCCCCACGCCGCCGGCCTCGCTGCCCTACGCGAACTCGCCCGAGAATCCGCCGCCCGCCCGGCCGCGCGCCTCACCCTGCACACCTCCCCCGCCATCGCCGAGGCACTCGCCCGCGATCCAGTCGCCCTGTCCGACTTGGCCGACTCGCTGGGCCACCCAATCGCCCCGGTGAGCGATCCCACCCTGACCGGCACCACCTGGCGGATCGCCGAACACGAGAGAAACTGAGCCATGAGCGAGCCCAGCCCCCAAGACCGCCCCAAGCCCCAAGCCAAGGCCGCGCCCTGCACCATCTGCGGCAAAAGCACCGCCAACGCCCCGCCCCGGATGCTCCCCTTCTGCTCCAAACGCTGCGCCGATATCGACCTCGGCCGCTGGTTCTCCGGCGGCTACGTCCTGCCCGGCAAACCAGTGGAACTCGACGAGGATGCGCCCGCCAATAACGACGAACCCTGAGCCTCGCCGCACAACGCACTGACGGGATACGCGATACGCGACAGGGTGGGCTTGATCCCCCCGCGCCTCTGGGCTATTCCCCCCGCCACCAAGATGCCCAGGTAGCTCAGTTGGTAGAGCATGCGACTGAAAATCGCAGTGTCGGTGGTTCGATTCCGCCCCTGGGCACCATTTCTTCCGAACATCACTCATCATCCGTGAAATCCCGATCGTCCGCGCGTCGCGTTGACATCGTTCTCGCACGCGCTCAGGCTTCCGGCATCAGAATATGCTTGGGGGAGAAAGCGCGCGTGACCGAAGCCCTGCTCGCCGAACTACGCCTGCTCCGCGATGAGCGCGACATCACCCGCACGCTCTACGCCTATGGCCACACGCTCGATTACGGCGACGAAGCCGGCTTCATCGATTGCTGGACCGAGGATGCGATGCTCTGGTGGCCCGGCCCCGGCGAGATGCGGGGGCATGAGGCACTGCGCAAAGGCTTCCGCGCCCATACTCATGCGCCGGAACTCTTCCACAAACATCTCGTCATGGCCCCCATGATCACCATCGATGGCGATACCGCCACCGTCGCCTCCATGATGGCGCGGCTCGATCCCTATGACGGCATGCCGGCGATCCGCGCTTACGGCCGCTACCTCGACAAATTGCGCCGCTGCGCCGATGGCAAATGGCGTATCTGCGAGCGAATCCCAGAAGTCGAAGGCTGGCGCAAAGGCGAAGTCCCATCGGCCAGCGCCGCGCGCCCACCCGGAACCTGACGCCGACAATCCCAACAAGCCCGCAAAGGGCAGACAAGGAGGAAAGCCGATGAACGACACCGTTACCCCGCCCACCGAGCGCAAGTTCGATGGGCTGAACTCGGCCAATCGCTCGCTCACCGTCGAGGGCGCGCAACTGCGCAGCGACTTCAGGGTCACCCAGGACCATATCGACACCTATGCGCGCGACGGCGTGGTCTTCCTCAAGGGCGCGCTCTCGGCCACCTGGCTCAATCTCGCCAATCTCGCCCTGATCCGCTCGCTGAAAAACCCCGGCCCCTACGGGCAAAAATACTTCGACGGCCTGCCCGGCGAATTCCGTGGCGATTACTGCAATTACCGCAGCATCGGCGAATACCAGCAGCTTCTGGCCACCTCGCCGATTGCCGATATCGTCAAGGAAATCATCCAGACCAGGAATCTCTGGCTCTATTACGACCAGCTTTTCGTCAAGGAAGGCGGCTATTGCCGGCGCACCCCCTGGCACCAGGACCTGCCCTACTGGCTGTGCGATGGCAAGCAGATCGGCTCGATGTGGTTCTCGCTCGATCCGCTCAGCAAGGAAGAATCCCTCGAGATCATCCCAGGCTCGCATCTGAACCCGATGTTCAACCCGTCCAACTTCAATCCGGACGACGAAACCGATCCGAAATGGAAGAACACCCCGGCGCCGCGCCTGCCGAACATCGAGGCCGATCGCAGCAAGTTCAACATCATGTCCTGGGACTTCGAGCCCGGCGACGTGCTGGTGCTGCATCCCGGTGTGCTGCATGGCGGCGCCGCCACGGAGAATGGCCGCCGCCGCCGCTCACTCTCCATCCGCTTCTTCGGCGATGACGTGGTCTACAGCCCGCCGCCCGAGGGCAATGCCTCGCCGCCCTTCTGGGGCGTCGCCGAAACCCACAAGCCGGGCGATCCGCTCCGCCACGACTGGTTCCCGCTGATCCGCTCCAGCTAACACCGGCGGCGCCAGTGCCCTCAAAAACCGGGGGCACTGGCCCGATCACGGCCGGGGCCTATAAAGCGGCCAACCATCCCGCACGCAGCCCCAAGCGCCGTTGAGTCCCACCGAATGACCAAGCCCGCCATCCCGCGCGAAACCCTCGGCCTGCTGCTGGGCCTGACCGGGGTCATCATCTTCGGCGGCTCCCTGCCGTTCACCCGGCTGGCCGTCGAAGAACTTGACGCCGGCTTCATCTCCTTCGCCCGCCCGTTAATCGCCAGTGTGGTCGCCCTCACCGTGCTCATCGTGCGGCGCTGCAAGCTGCCGCCCCGGCGCGACCTGATCCGCCTGTTCATTGCCGCCTTCTGCCTCACCTATGGCTGGCCGGGCCTGGCCAATCTCGCCATGGTCACCGTTCCCGCCACCCATGGCGGCGTCGTCACCGGTATCCTGCCCCTTGCCACCGCGGTCGCCGCCGCCATCATGATCCGCGACCGGCCGCCACTCGCCTTCTGGGCGCTGGCGCTGCTCGGCGCGGCCATCATCGTCACCTTCGCCATCTACCGCGGCGCCGGAGCCCCGCTGCCCGGCGACACGTTCCTCTTCATCGGCATGGCCATCTGCGCCGTTGGCTATGTGCTGGTCGGCGAACTCTCGCGCCGCTACCGCGCCTGGGAAGTGCTGTTCTGGCAACTCGTCATGATGCTGCCCTTCTCACTCGTCGGCACCATCTGGTTCTGGCAACCCAATATCAGCGCCATTCACGCCGGCCCGTGGATCGGCTTCTGGTACACCGTCATCTTCAGCCAGTTGATCGGCCTGTTCTCCTGGAACTGGGGCCTCGCACTCGGCGGCGTCGCCCGCATCAGCCAGCTCCAACTCCTCCAAACCTTCGTCGCCATCGGCTGGGCCCTGCTGATCAACCACGAACCCTTCGACGCACTCGCCGTCCTCGCCGCCATCGCCATCGTCGGCATCATCATCGCCACCCGCCGCGTCCGGCGGGCATGAAAAAAGGGGGTGCAGCCAGCACCCCCTCGCATCACCTACCAGTCCATTTGCGTCAGCACATTTCTGAGCGGCCAGCTCGAAATCTGGAGCATGCCGTCGAGCGGATGGTTCATCTCCAGGATGAGAAAGATCGAGGCGCCAATGGCCAGCGCGCCAATCAGCAGAATGCCGAATACCGTCGCATTGCGTGGCGCATAAAGCCCGAAACTGGTGAAAATAATGGTGATCCAGGAGACCAGCACCACCATGACCATCGGTGAAACCGTGCGATCCTGCTCGCCAATCAGCAACCAGCGTTCGCGCAGCAACGTCACGTTGATCGCCAGCGCCTGATCGCGCAGCCATTTCTGGCCTTCATCCGCGGGCTGCAAGGCGCGCACCGCCTCACGCACATGCTCCATAAGCTTCGCCGCCTTTGCATCACTCAGGCGCGGCGCGGCACCGCCGGTCGGCCAGATATCGCTCAGCAAAGTCTCCGTGTATTTGCGCAACACATCACGCGTGGGAGCGGCATCGGCGCCATAGTCGCGCAAGGTTTCGTTCAACAGCGCCAGCTCGGCCGCATAGTGATGCACGGCCTGGTCCGTCGTGTCGTAGGAGCTTTTCGAATTGGCGATGAGCAGCCCAAGGACGAGCGAGGACAGCACCGAAATCATGCCAATCCCAAGGCGGACAACCTCCTGCGTTTCCTTGGTCAGGTGGCTCGGCGGCAGGACGCGATGCAGATAAAGCCCGGCCGCACCGCCAGAAAAAATAATAATAACCACGACAAGAGTGGGGGTGAGTGAGTCCATGCCCGGCTCTATCCCCCCGCGCCCCACCGCCGCAAGGCCGCACATGTCGGCGCGGCGCCGGCAAACCGGGAAATCCTCGAAAGCTCACGGAGAAGTGTCGCGCAACTTTTTGCGCCGTCAGGATTTTGCAACGTCAGATGATGAGTAGTTTCCGACACTGGCCTGCCGGGAGCATGGGCTGTCATACGATCAACCACATCCCTGATGCGTCGCGGCCACACGAAAATACTGCCCAGCTTCATGGGGCATGGCGCCCTCAGGCCGCCAGGGCATCCGCGCGACAGCGCGTTTTTTTCATAAGGTTACTTTAAAACATGGCGCGTCACTCTCTGGATAGAAGCTGGTCGAGAACGGTCATGTTCTCGGTCGCGATCAGCGCGCTCCCCGTCGGATCGCTCTTCGCCCAGACTCTGCCTTTGGATCCGCCGGCGCGCGTCGGCCGTGTTGGTGAGCTGAAAGGCACCGTCTCCTTCCATCTCGCCGACGCCGATCGCTGGGACGCGGCGATGCCAAACCTGCCCGTCACAACCGGCAGCGCCTTCTGGGTTGAGCCAAACGCCTCAGCCGAACTTGGCATCGAACGCGACCGGATCGTGCTCGATGGCGCCACCGAACTCGACATCACCAGGCTCGACGATCAATCGCTCATCGCGAACCTGCCGGAAGGGAGCGCCTATCTGAACGTGCGGGACTTCGCCCCCGGCAGCGCCTACACCATTCAGACACCGCGCGGACTGATCTCGATCGTCGCTGTCGGGCGCTACGAAATTGTCGCCGGCAATACCGAACGCCCAACAACGGTCAGCGTCATCGACGGGACGGTGCAGCTCACCAGCAACAATATCGCCCTCCAGCTCAACGCCAATCAGACCGCCACCATCATCGGCGATGGCACCAGCACGCCATTCCGCGCCAGCGTCGGCGCCTTCCAGCGGGACCGCTTCGTCACCGCGATGCTCGCCAGTGAGCAAGTGCCCGTGCGCCGCACTGGTGCCGCCCCCCTCCCATCGTCGCGCAAATGACCGGCGGTGCCGTTCTGGAGCGTTATGGCGACTGGTCCAGCGCCCCCGACTACGGCGCCATCTGGTATCCACGCACCGACCGCGCTTTCGTTCCTTACAGAAATGGTCACTGGGCTTTCGTGCAGCCCTGGGGCTGGACCTGGGTGGATGACGCGCCCTGGGGCTTCGCCCCATCGCATTACGGCCGCTGGGTGGAAGTCAACCATCGATGGGGCTGGACGCCGGGCCAGGAAGTCGCCGCGCCGCAACCGCGCGGACCGATCGATAATCAGGACAGAAATCGCCCGCGCGCCGATTATCGCGTCTTCCCGGTCTATGCCCCCGCGGTGGTCAGCTTCCTTGCCGGCGTGGCAACGGCCGCCCTCGGGCCAGACAGTGTCGGCTGGGTCCCGCTCGCACCGCGCGAGGCCTATTACCCGCCATTTCGCGCCAGTGAGCGGTATGTGCGCAACGTGAATGTGCGCAACGTCACCAACGTCACCACCGTCGTGAACACCTATAATTCCGTGGTCAACCAGACGACGGTGATCCAGCGTGACGCCCCCGGGACCAATCCGGGCAGAGCCGGCGCGCCACAAACAGTACCACCAACAATACCACAAACAGTCCCTGATGCGCGCGGCACTGACACGCGCGATGGGCCGCGCGGAGGCACGCGCCCGCCCGCCTCACCGATACCCGCGATTCCCAGGCCAGCTTTGC
>CANJOG010000127.1 GCA_947475475.1 Acetobacteraceae bacterium | reverse complement strand
CTTTGCCGATACCGCCGCCGCGATTGCCGAGCTGGACCTGATCGTCATGGCCGATTCCGCGGTCGCGCATCTGGCCGGCGCGCTCGGCAAGCCGGTCTGGCTGCTGGCCGCGCATGCGGCGGGATGGATGTGGGAAAATCCCTGGTATGCGAGCTTGCGGCTTTTCCGCCAGCCTGCGCCTGGCGCCTGGGGCCCGGTTTTCGATGAGGTGACTGCGGCGCTGCTGGAATTGCTTGGCAGTACTGCTGTCCATCGCTAGCTTCACGCATGAAACGGGCCGGCATGGCCCGCGCAAAAAACAGGAGGACTTCCATGCGTCTCAGCCGCCGCTCTTTGCTGCGTGTCTCCGCGACCGGACTTGCCGCCGGATCGCTCGCCGGCGCCAATCGTGCCTATGCGCAATCCGCCGGCCCCATCAAGATTCCGCTCATCCTGCCGCTGACCGGCCCGGTCGGCATTGTCGGCGAGATGACGCGCATCGGCGCCGAGGTGGCGGCTGAATCGGTCAATAAGCGCGGCGGCGTGCTCGGCCGTCCGATCGAGGTGGTGATCCGCGACGACAAGAGCCGCCCCACCGATGCGACAGCCCTGGCGCGCGAGGCGATTGGCGACGGGATGAAGATTTTCATCGCCGGCCAGACCACCTCGACCGGCCTGCCGATCATCGATGTCGCCAAGGAACTCAACGCCGTCTATATCAACAATGGCGGCCAGAGCATGGTGTTCTCGCGCGAGCGGTTCGCGCGCAACACCTTCCTGTGCTCGGACACCGAGTATCAGCGCCTGCGCGGCTTCGCCATGCTGGCGGCGCAGAAATTCCCGAATGTAACGCGCTGGACGGCGATTTTGACGGATAGCGATGTCTATCTGAACAGCTATAAGAGCTTCCAGAAATTCACCCGCGATCTCTATGGCGCGAATGGCGAGAAGCTGACTTTCGCCGATCCGATTGTGGTCAAATTGGGCACCACGGATTTCCGCCAGCAGATCTCGCAGCTGTCTTCTTCCGATGCGGAAGGCCTGTTCGAAATCGTGGTCGGCAGCGATGGCGTGACGCTGTGGCAGCAGGCGCGGGCGGCGAATCTGGCCAATAAGTTCAAGGTGATTATCGACCAGTCTCTGGAAGTGCCCTCAGCCAAGGCGCTGCGCCGCAATCTGCCGGCCAATCTGTGGACCATCTTCATGTGGTATCCGAAGCTCTATCCGGCGCTGGCGATGTCGCAGGAATTGCAGGCCGGCTGGGAGGCGCGCACCAAGGAGCCGCTGCCGAGTGGCTATGTCTATTACGGCCATACGCCTGTCATCGCGGCTGCCGAGGGCATCCGCGCCGCCGGCTCGACCGATCCTGACAAGGTGATCGCGGCACTTGAAGGGCTGAAGTTCCAGACCTGCAAAGGCGATCTGTATTTCCGCAAGGAGGATCACATCCCGATGGCGGATATCAACTATGTCCAGCTCGGCCCGCAGGAAGCTGATCCTGGCTATGGCATTCATGACGCGGTGGTTGTCTCTGGCGTTGCCAATGCGCCGGCGGCTAATCCCGGTGTAGCTTTCAGCTGGAACTGAAATTCGCCCGATAATTCTACTCTGGCGGCCCTCCAACGCTGCTGACTGTGCTTCCGGTGCTCACGGCCGCAAAAGGCCGCTCCGCTCCGGTTCTCGCCAGCCACGCTGGAGGACTCGCCAGAGCGAATTCTCGAACGAATTTCCACCAATGATTTGAAGGACGAAGATATGCGCCAGGTTTCGCTCGATCATCTCACCGCGGCGACGCTCGATCCGGTCGAGCTGATGCAGCTTGCCGCGGAAATTGGCTGCCAGGCGGTATGCCTGCGTCTGTCGAGCTCGCCCTTTGCCGAGGGCAAGAAATACGATGTGGCGGCCGATCCGTCGCTGCAGGCGGCGATCCGGCGCGAGGCGCAGGCGCTGGGGATTTTCGTTGGTCCCGTCGAGCCGTTCAATGTGCGTGACGAGACCAGGCTGGAGGAGATGATCCCCAATCTGGACGCGGCGGCCGCCATTGGCGCGCGGTCCTGCAATATCGTCTGCTATGACGAGAATGTCGCGCGGCGTGAGGAGCTGATCGGCGCCTTCGCCGACCAGGCGGCGCGGCGCGGATTGCGCACGCAACTGGAAATCTTCCGCCTCTGCGCGATGAACTCGCTGGAGACGTCGCTCAAGACGATTGAGTCGATTGGCCGCGCCGATATCGGGCTGAATGTGGATAGCCTGCATCTGACGCGCACCGGGGCGACGATGGCGCAGATCGCTGCACTGCCGCCGGCGCTGATCATGCATTCCCAGATCAATGATGGTCCGACAATGATGCCGGAGGACCAGCAATGGGACGAGGCCACTAAGGAGCGCAAGCTGCCGGGCGAGGCGGAGTTCGATCTGCTGAATTTCGTGCGGGCCATTCCCAATCACGCGCTGATCGGCGTGGAAGTGCCGAGCCGCACGCTGGCGGCGCAAGGCATCGATATCCGTGAACGGTCGCGCCGGGCGGTGGTGGCGACGCGGAAGGTGATCGAGCAGGCTCTCGGTCATTCATAAGCAAGGACGACGATGATGACACGCAAGATTTCACTCGATCATTCGACCACGCCTATGCTGACTCCTGCGGAGACGATCCGCCTGGCGCATGAACTGCGCTGCGACGGCGTGGTGCTGAGGATCAATACCTATCCGGGTGCGACCAAAACCTACAGCATCCCCGACGATGCCGAACTGCGCCGGGCGATCCGCAATGATCTTGCCAATACCGGCATGTATCTCGCGATGGCCAGCCCGTTCGAGATCAAGCCGGGGGTGGCGATCAAGGATATGGCGAAGGCTCTGGACGGCGCCGCGGATGTCGGCGCGCGTGGGCTCAATGTCGTGGTCTACGACACGGACAAATCCGTGCATGAGGACAAGGTCGGCGAACTTGCCGAAGAGGCTGGCAAGCGCGGCCTGCGCACGCTGATCGAGTTCTTCGCTTTGTCGGGCTGTGATTCCATCGAATACACGGTGGGGCTAATCCAGAAACTCGGCCATCCGATGCTCGGCATGAATGCGGACAGCCTGCATGTGACGCGCACAGGGGCCACCATGGCGCAACTCGCCGCCGTGCCGCGCGGCTTGATTGGCCATGCGCAGATCGATGACGGACCGCGCACCTTGCCACGCGAGAAGCAGATGGATGAGGCACGCGGCGAACGTCTGTTGCCAGGTGAAGGGGAGTTCGACCTGATCGGATTTGTGCGGGCACTGCCTGAGGATGTCACGATTGGCGTGGAAGCGCCGACGACGTCGGCCTTTGCGCGCGGCGTGACGATGGAAGAGCATGGCCGGGCGGCGATTGAGGCGACGCGGCGGGTGATTGCGGCAGCGCTGGCGGTGTGAGCGCGAAGGGAGCAATGCCCGCGGGGTAATGCACCATTCTGTGCGGCGTGGCGGTGCAATAGCTTCGGGCTTGCATCCCAGGAGGTTGCATCCAATCAGACCGGCCGCGCAGATCGTCACAGATGTATCGTGGTTGCGGGAGTTGTCGGGCGCGGCGTAGGTTGCCAACCGGATGACGCACTTGGCCGAGTACATTGCGACAACCGCTTCAGGGTCTTCATGTTTCAATGATGGCTGGGGATGCAATGACCGAATCGCCCGAGCGGATGCCTCCTGACACCAATCGCTTCGAGGCGTTTCTGCCGTTAGAGATGGCGCTGGCTTGCGAGGCCGCCGGTGTCGCCAAGGCTGGACGTGATCTGGTCACTCTACTCGTGCTCGGACTCCTTGCGGGTGCCTTCATCGCGTTCGGCGCAATCTTCATGACAGTGGTGTTGAGCGGAGCCAGCGACCTGCCCTGGGGTGTTGCGCGCTTCCTTGCAGGACTGGTCTTTTCGCTCGGCCTCATCCTGGTGATTGTCGGTGGCGCCGAGTTGTTCACTGGCGACGCGCTGATGATTGTTGCTTCCGCCAGCCGGCGAATAACGATTGGTGCGCTCCTGCGCGCGTGGTCGCTGATCTATATCGGCAATATCGGCGGAGCGCTCGGCACGGCCGCATTGGTATTCCTGGCCGGGCACTATGGATTTGGCGGTGGCGCTGTTGGCAAGACGGCACTGGCAATCGCATCCGCCAAGGCGGCTCTGCCAACAATCCAGTTGTTCTGTCTGGCCGTGCTCTGCAACGTGCTGGTTTGCCTCGCGGTATGGATGTCATTCGGTGCACGAACCGCAACCGATTAGGTGATGGTCATCGTTCCGCCCATTGCAGCCTTTGTTGCTGCCGGATTCGAACACTCGATTGCCAACATCTTTTTGTTACCCTATGGACTTGCGATCAAGGCCTGGGCCGGAGCGGAGTTTTGGGCGGCAATAAGCCAAAATGCGGCAAATTATCCGACGCTGACGATCGGCAACACCGTGCACAACATTGTCGTGTCGACAATCGGCAATCTGGTCGGCGGTAGCTTGATGGTGGGAGCGGTATATTGGTTCATCCATTTGCGCCGGCGTCCTGGAGCGTCAAACGTTGTCACACCCGCATTGGCTGATTCCGGCCGTTCGATGACCGCTCAAACGCTGGGCGGAAGATCAAAAGCGGTTCAGTGATTGCAAATCCGAGTCTTGGCGGCCCGATAGTAGGCTGAAGCCCCCCTCCGCAGGCCGGTTTCTATTTCCCGAGATACTGGGCCAGGAATTCCCGCGTGCGCTTGAAGGAATCCGCCGCCGCTTCGGAATCGTATTCCAGCCAGTGGCCGGCGAAATTCCGGGTGGGCGCGTTCACGTCGAAACTGTGCCGGATGCCGGGATAGACCGTCATGCTGATATCTGCGCCGGGAAACTGCGCCACGTAGTCGCGGCAATCCTGCGCCGGGGTCCAGTCATCCTTCTCGCCGATCAGGATCAGCACCGGCATGTTCGGCGGCACCTGGAAGCGGCAGCCGGGATAATAGCCGATGGTGGCAACGATCTTCACATCGCCCGGGCGCTGGAAGCGCGGCAAGGCGAGGGCGAGAGCCGTGCTGCCGCCATGGGAAAAGCCAATGGCGGCGATATGGGCGGGATCGACGAAATCCTGCGCGGCGAGCCAGGACGCCGCCGCATAGGCATCGCGCGCGCGCAGTCCGGGCGGAATCCGCAAGCCATTGTCGCAGACGCTATCGACCTTGCGCGGGCGGAAACTATCCACCATCAGCGCGACATAACCCCAGTCGTTGAGCCGCCGCGCCCAGTCGCGCGTCATGCGGGCAACGCCGCCGCAAGTGTGCAGCACGATGACGGCGGGATGTCGCCCTGGCGTTGCGAGCGGAAACAGTTCGGCGAGCGCATTGCTGCCGGGACGGCCGATCACCGCATCGGTGATCTCCAGCGGCGGCATGTTGGCCGGCTGTGCGCTGGCGGTGCACGGAGCACCGAGCAACAAGGCCAGCGACGCGGCGCGGAGGAAATCCGTGATGCGCGCGCGGCTGGCCATGGCTGTTTCTCCCTACTGGGCGGCGGCTCGGATGCGGGCAAGCGCCTCGTCGCGGCCAAGGGCGGCCAAAGTGGCGTCAATTCCCGGACTGACCGTGCTGCCGGTGAGTGCGGCGCGCAAGGGCTGGGCGACCTGGCCAAGTTTCTTGCCCTGGGCCTCGGCGAAGGCGCGCAAGGCGGCGTCGACGCCTTCGACCGAGAAGTCGGTCGCTTCCAGCACATCGGCGAGATCGCGCAGCATGATCTTTGCCTCGGGCGTCAGCAGGGCGGTGGCTTTCGGCTCGAACGGCAAGGGCACGGTGCGGGCCAGGAAGGCGGCCGAATCGGCGAGTTCGACCAGCGTCTTGGCGCGTTCCTTCAGCCCCGGCATCAGCGTGCGGATGCGCGCGGCGGCGATGGAGCCAAGTGCGAGATCGCCGCGATGGGCGAGGCGGGCGGTCACGTCATGGGCGAGGCGGTCATCATCGGCCTGACGCAGATAGACGCCGTTCAGATGCGTCAGCTTGGCGTAATCCATGCGGCTGGCAGCGCGGCCGACGCCATCGACGTCGAACAGTTTGATGGCTTCGTCGCGGTCGAGGATTTCGGTGTCGCCATGGCCCCAGCCGAGGCGCATCAGATAGTTGCAGACGGCTTCGGGCAGGAATCCCTGCTCGCGGAATTCCAGCACCGAGACGGCGCCATGGCGCTTGGAAAGCTTGGCTCCGTCAGCGCCATGGATCAGCGGGATATGGCCAAAGCGCGGTGTGTCCCAGCCGACCGCCTGGTAGATCTGCACCTGGCGGAAAGTGTTGGTGAGGTGGTCGTCGCCGCGGATGACAT
>CANJOG010000126.1 GCA_947475475.1 Acetobacteraceae bacterium | reverse complement strand
GGCAGATTTCCACGATCTATTCGCAGCGCAACCAGTACAAGCTGGTCCTCGAAATCGACCCGCGTTTGCAGACCGATCCCGCTATGCTCAGCCAGATCTATGTCGGCGCCGCCAATGGCACCCAGGTGCCGCTGGCTGCCGTCGCGCGCTTCGAGCGTATCTCCGCCCCGCTCGCCGTCCGCCACCAGGGCCAGTTTCCGGCCGCCACGCTGAGTTTCAATCTCGGTGAGGGCATCTCACTCGGCGAGGCCTCCCGCCTGGTGCAGCAGGCCGCACTCGATCTGCGCATGCCTGAAAGCCTGCGTACCGAATTCGCCGGCAATGCCCGCTTCATGCAGCAATCGCTGGACTCCCAGCCTTTCCTGATCGCCGCCGCCCTGCTCTCGATCTACATCGTGCTCGGCGTGCTCTATGAAAGCCTGCTGCACCCGCTGACCATTCTCTCCACCCTGCCCTCGGCCGGGCTCGGTGCGCTGCTGGCACTCGAGATCACCAATACCGACCTCTCCATCATGTCCATCATCGCCATCATCCTGCTGATGGGCATCGTGAAGAAAAACGCCATCATGATGGTGGATTTCGCGCTTGAAGCCGAACGCACACGCGGCGCCTCACCCTTCGACGCCATCCACGAAGCCTGCCTGGTGCGCTTCCGCCCGATCCTGATGACCACGCTCGCCGCGTTGTTCGGTGCCCTGCCGCTGGCCTTCGCGTTCGGCACCGGCGCCGAACTGCGCCAGCCGCTCGGCATCGCCATCGCCGGCGGGCTGATCGTCTCCCAGGTGCTGACCCTCTACACCACGCCGGTCGTCTATCTGGCGCTCGAACGTCTGGTGCGCGGCAGCCGCAGCCGCGTCGTGCCCGCGGAATAGGAGCCCGTACCTGCCGCTGACTTGTCCATAAGGGGTTGCAGGGGCTACCATTGTCTCAACATTCGGCGGGAGTCGCCCGCCGCCTCGCACACAAGGGCTAACCCATGGCTGTCGCCTTCGAAGATGTCGCCAAGATCATTGCCGAGAACGCGGATATCCCGCTCGACGATATCAAGCCTGAGAGCCATGTCATCGACGATCTCGGCATCGACAGCCTGGACTTCCTCGATGTCGTCTTCGCGCTGGACAAGAAATTCGGCATCAACATTCCCTTCGAGGACTGGATGCAGAAGGTGAATGCCGGCGAGGCGCAGGCGCAGGATTTCTTCATCATGTCCAAGCTGGTGGAGAAGATCGACGCGCTGGTGGCGGCCAAGGGCTGAGCGGCGCGGCCGGGAACGGCCCCGCCGGGACAACTTCCAATGCGTCTTGAATATTTCTCGATGGTGGATCGCGTGTTGAGCCTGGATGCCGGCGCATCCGGGCCCGAACGCATAACCGTCGCCTCCACTGTCCCCGATGCAAGCCCGGTCTTCGAGGGGCATTTCCCCGGCCATCCGCTGGTCCCCGGCGTGCTGCTGGTCGAAACCATGGCCCAGGCGTCCGGCTATCTCCTGCTGGCGCGCAACGGATTCACCCGCATGCCCTTCCTGGCCAAGGTCAAGCAGGCCAGCTTCCGTACTTTCGTCCCACCTGGCACGAAACTCGACATCACCGCCACGCTGGATGGTGAGGGCAATGGCTATGGCGCCACCAAGGCCGCCATCACCGCCGGGGGCAAGAAAATCTGCGACGCCGAGCTGTTCTTCCGCGTCACCGAGTTTCCCGCCGAACTGCGCGGCCAGATGCTGGCCCGCGCTGCCGAGATCGGGCTTCCCGCCCCGCCAGCCGAGGCTTAAAGGGAGGCTGACATTTCGCGGCTGCCCCCAGCCGTCACGGATTTTATCAAAGCTGGCGGCCACCGCCGCCGGGCCCTCTTCCAATGAGGCGACCATCGCATGAAGCGCGACGTCTGGATCACTGGCATCGGCATGCTCTCCTCACTCGGCGAGGGTACGACCGATCACTGGAACCGCCTCACCGACCCGGCTGGCCCGCGCCCGACGCTGGATGAGCAGGGCTTTGCGCCGCATCCGATCCATCCGCTGACCGCGGTCAATTTCGACCTCCAGATTCCCAAAAAGGGCGACCAGCGGCAGATGGAGCCCTGGCAGCGCATCGGCACCTATGCCGCCGGTATGGCGCTGTCCTCCGCAGGCGTGACCGGCAATGCCGAGCTGCTTGGCCGCACCCATATGATCGTGGCCGCCGGCGGCGGCGAGCGCGACATCGCCGTTGACACCGCCATCGCCAATGCGCTGGCCACCGGCAATACCGAGCCCGGCCCCTTCCTGAACGAACGCCTCGGCGCCGATCTGCGCCCGACCCTCTTCCTCGCCCAGCTCTCCAACCTGCTGGCCGGCAGCATCTCCATCGTCCATGGCGTGCGCGGCTCCTCGCGCACCTTCATGGGCGAGGAATCCAGCGGTGCCGACGCCATCCGCACCGCCGCCGCGCGCTTGGCCTCCGGCCAGATTGACCTCGCTCTGGTCGGCGGCTCGGCCAATGCGGCGCGTTCGGACATGATGATGCTCTATGGCGCTGGCAACCAGATCCTCACCGGCGCTCACAAGCCAGTCTGGCAGCGCGGCGAGTCTCCCGGCTTCGCGCTGGGCAGCCTCGGCGCCTTCCTCGTCCTCGAAGACCCGGACCATGCGAAAGGGCGCGGCGCCGCCGGCCAGGCCCGCCTGGTCACCGCCACCTCCGGCATGTCCCGCCGCGGTGCCGGCGAGGCCGCCGCCGAGGCGATGCGCCAGTTCGAGACATTCGCCCCGTATCTCGCCACCGGCCCGATCGGCGTGATCTCTGGCGCTTCCGGCGCCGAGCCCGCCACCTCGGCCGAACGCGAATTTCTCGACCTGCTGGCGGCGAAACACGACATCTATGTGCGCGCCACCGGCAGCATGATCGGCCATGCAGTCGAGGCACAATTCGTCGCCAATATCGCGCTCGCCGCCATCGCCAGCGCGCGCGGCGGCTTCTACCCGCCCTTCGACGCTTCCGGCATTGAGCGCCCTGCCTCCGCGCCCATCACCCAGTTCCTGGTCACCGGCTTCGGCCAGCGCCGCGGCGAGGCCCTCGCCCTCGTCACCGGTCTTTGAGGAGCCCCGCCATGAGCAGCACCTGGCCCACGATCGTCGTCACCGGCATGGGCATCGTCACCTCGCTCGGCATCGGCCAGGAAACCAACTGGCGCCGCCTGATCGCTGGTGAGAGCGGCATCAAGCCAATCACCCGCTTCCCCACCGCCGGCCTGCGCACCACCATCGCCGGCACGATCGACTATCTCGGATCGCATCGCCATGCCGCGCATCTGACCGAGGAACTGGCCCGCATCGCCGCCGAGGAAGCCATCGGGCAGTCTGGTATCAGCGAGGGCAATTTCCCCGGCCCGCTCTTCCTCGCCGTCCCGCCCGTCGAGATGGACTGGACCACCCGCATGGACGTTGCCCGCCGCGTGAAACACCCTGGCACGGCCTCGACCGAGGAAATGGTCGAGGCCGCCACCGGCCATGCCGATGAATACGAACCCTTCCTGTTCGGCACCATCGCCCAGAACCTGACCGAGCGCTTCGGCGCCCAGGGCTCGCCGATCAGCCTGTCCACCGCCTGTGCCTCCGGTGCGACCGCCATCCAGCTCGCCGCCGAGGCATTGCAACGTGGCGAGGCCGATATGGCGCTGGCCATCGGCTCGGACGGCTCGGTCACCGAGGAATCGCTGATCCGCTTCTCCCTGCTCTCGGCCCTGTCCACCCGCAACGACCGACCGCAGGAAGCCGCCCGCCCCTTCGCCAAGGGCCGTGACGGTTTCATCATGGCCGAAGGGGCCGGCGCGCTGGTACTCGAAACGCTGGACCATGCACGCGCCCGCGGAGCCACCATCCTCGGCGTGATCTCCGGCTTCGGCGAACGCGCCGATACCTTCCACCGCACCCGCTCCAATCCCGATGGCGCCGCCATCATCGCGGCGATGCACGCCTCGATCAGCTCCGCCGGCCTCACGCCTGACGATATCGGCTATATCAACGCCCATGGCACCAGCACGCCCGAGAATGACAAGATGGAATGTCTCGGCCTCACCGCAGTGTTTGGCGCGCGCGCCGGATCGCTGCCGATCAGCTCGAACAAGTCCATGATCGGCCACACACTCTCGGCCGCCGGCGCGATCGAGGCGGTCATCTCCCTGCTCACCCTGCAAAACCAGATCCTGCCGCCCACCATCAACTATGCCGAATCCGACCCCGCCATCCCGCTCGACGTGGTGCCGAATGTGGCGCGTCCGGTCACCGGCCTGAAACATGTCATGTCCAATTCCTTCGGCTTTGGCGGCCAGAATGTCAGCCTGCTGCTGTCACGGGAGCCAGTCTGACCCATGCGTGCCCTGCAACTTTTCGCCGATCGCGACCTTCGCATTACCGACCTGCCGGACCCGGCCCCGCCCGGCCCAGGCGAGGTGCTGATCGCCCCCAAGGCGGTCGCGCTGAACCATATCGACGTCTGGGGCTGGCGCGGCATGGCCTTCGCCCAGCGCAAACTGCCCATCGTGGTCGGCGTGGAAGCCTCCGCCGAGGTGGTCTCGGTGGGCGACGGCGTCACCCGCTTCTCGCCGGGCCAGCAGGTCGTGCCCTATTCGGCCATGACCTGTGGCACCTGCCGCTACTGCACCGAAGGCCGTGACAATCTTTGCGAAAACGTCGCTGGCATCATGGGCTTCCATATCGACGGCCTGGCGCGCGGCCTGGTCACCATGCCCGAACGCCTGCTCATCCCCGTCCCCGCCGGCATCCCGCATGACCACGCCTGCGCCTCGCAGGTCACCTTCGGCACCGTCGTGCACATGCTGTTCGACAATGCCAAGCTGCAACCAGGTGAGACCATCCTGGTCCAGGCCGGCGGCTCCGGCATCGGCTCGGTCGCCATCATGATGGCGAAATCTCTGGGCTGCACCGTCATCACCACGGTCGGCTCGGACGAGAAGATCGAGCCGGTGCGCGCGCTCGGCGCCGATCACGTCATCAACTACACCACAACGTCTTTCTCCGGCGCGGTCCGCCGCGCGACAGGCAAGAAAGGTGTCGATGTGGTCTTCGAACATGTCGGCGCCTCGACCTGGGAAGGCAGCCTCGCCTGCCTCAAGCCGGGCGGCCGCCTGGTCACCTGCGGCTCCACCTCCGGCGTGACGGCCAATATCAACCTGATGCAGCTCTTCCAGCGCCAGCTCCGCATCATCGGCAGCTTCGGCTGCACCATCCGCAATCAGGTGCAGGCATTGGACTGGATGGCGCGCGGCATCCGCCCGCTGATCGACACCACCGTGCCGCTGGAACGTTTCAGCGAAGGCCTGGAACGTCTGGAATCCCGCCGCGTGCTCGGCAAGATTGTCGTCACATTGTGACGCGGCATCAACAACGTGACGTTGTGAACCAATAACCCCGATGCGCCGCACCCTGATTCGCCTGATGCACCGGGCGAAATCCGCCATCGACTACATCATCTACCTGATCGCCTATGGCGCGATCTGGCTGATCGAATCCCTGCCGCTCGACCGCGCCTCCGCCATCGGCGGCGCCGTGCTGCGCACACTCGGCCCGCTGCTGCCCGCGCATCGCTACGCCGCGGAGAATATCCGCCACGCCTTCCCCGATCTAACGGACGCAGCGCGGGCGAAAATCCTCCATGAGTCCTGGGACAATCTCGGCCGCATGAGCGCCGAGTTCATGCATATGCAGTCCATCGCCGCCGAACAGCCCGAGCGCGCCGCCGATGGCAGCCTCGCCCCCTCCCGCATCGAGATCCCCCCCGATGTGGTCGATGCCTTCCAGGTCATGCTGGAGGATGGCAAGCCCGCGCTGGTGTTCTCCGCCCCTCTGGCGAATTGGGAACTTCCGGCCATCCTCGCCAAGCGCTACGGCATGGAAGCCGCCGCCCTCTACCGCACACCGAATAACCGCTACCTCGCCCGCCGCATCCGCCGCACCCGCCGCGCGCTCATGGGCCGTCTGATCTCGGCCGGCCGCACTGCCCCCATGGAACTGGTCGCGGCACTTCGGGCCGGCTCGCATGTCGGCATGCTCGTGGATCAGCGATTCGGCCGAGGCCGTGAGATTTCCTTCTTCGGCCGCCCCGCCCGCACCAATCCGCTCTTTGGCATGCTGGCACGCAATATCGAATGCCCGGTCTATGGCGTGCGCGCCATCCGCACAGAGGGTGCGCATTTCCGCATCGAACTGGTCGGCCCGCTCGACCTGCCGCGCGACGCCGAAGGCCTGATCGACATTACCGCCGCCACCGCCATGATCACAGGTATTGTCGAATCC
>CANJOG010000125.1 GCA_947475475.1 Acetobacteraceae bacterium | reverse complement strand
GGTGCCGGCGCCGTTTGGGCCTTCGTCCAGCCGCGCGATGCCGAAGTCATACGGCCAGCCGGCTTTGGGGGGGGCGTTTGGGGCAATCGCCTGGCTTGGCAGGTCACCGCCTTTATGGGTCTGCAATCGGGTCTGAATTTCTGCGGCTTCATCTGGCTGCCGGCCCTGCTGACCGAACGCGGCCTGACCGGCATGGAGTCTGGCGTCGTGCAGGCCGTCTATATTCTCGTCCAGGCACCGATCGCCCTGGCCTCGCCACTCTTCAGCCGGATCGGACGTGACCAGCGCCTGGGTGCCAGCCTGTCGCTAGCCGCCTCGCTGGCTGGCTTTCTCGGCTGCATCTATCTCCCGGTTGGCGGCGCCTGGTTCTGGAGCGCCCTGCTCGGCATCGGCCAGGCCGCCAATTTTTGCTTCGCCATGATGTTGATCATCCTGCGCGCGCCGAATGCCCGCATCGCCGCAGAACTCTCCGGCATGGCGCAGGGCGCCGGGTATTTGCTCGCTGGGCTCAGCCCGTTGCTGATGGGCGTCCTGCACGACCAGGCGGGCGGCTGGGAGCTGACCGGGCCGCTGGTCACTGTCGTCACGCTGCTCGCCTTCGCGGCCGTGCTCCAGGCTGGGCGCGCCCGCACGATCAAGCTTTAGCGCCGGCAAGCTTTAGCGCCGGCAAGCTTTAGCGCCGGGCAGGCTCTAGCTTTGTTGATTGAGCGGATGATTCAGACCTCCGGTGAGTTCACCTTCGGTCATCATGCGCTAGCGCCTTGGGGCGGGCGGGGCCAGGCTGGTCATGTCGTTGCCATTGATCAACAGCTTGCCGTTCTTCTGGTTCCACTCGACATCCCAGACCAGCAATTCGCCCGCCGGCCGGGCCAGCTGGAGCAGGATGGCCAGGATGGGCAGCGCCACCATCGCCTCCCGGTCCGATTTCACCTGGGTGAGCAGGGCATCGAACCCACTTACGCTGAGCCGTGCCTTGACGTCGGCGGCATCCGGGCCGGGCAGCGTAGCCGTGCCGCTGGCGCGGAACCTGGCCGGACCGACGTCGAAGGACAGCACGTCGAGCCCATAGGTCGGGCCGCCCTGTTCGAAAAGGGCGGCGCTCAGTTTCTGCTTCACCTGCTCCTCATCCGCAGGTGATGCTGCGTCCAGCAGATCGCCGAACAGATCGACCAACCCGCTCGGGACCCCGCCAATGCGTTGCCGCAATTCCAGGGATGTCGGCGCATAGGCGGCGATCAGCGGCGGGATGCCATCCAGCACCAGCCCGTCAAAGGCGAGGTCCATCCGCAGCGCCAGCAGATGGTCGGGGGCGGCAAGTTCCATGCTGCCAGAGGCTGAAGCCAGACGCGCCGCATAGCCCTCCGCGGCGACGCGTATGCCCTCCATCCGGGAACTGCCCTGCGCGGTGCGGACCAGATCGGTCAGGGCCGGCAAAATGGCCCGCAGCGCCGCTCGGACGGGCGCCTCGATGGAATTACCACCCTTTTCATCGCCCGCTTGAGCGGCGGCGAGGGTCGCAATCCCGGCGATGCCGCGCACCACGGTGAGCAGATTGGCGCCGTTCACGCCCGTCAGATTCGACTGGCTCTCCTGGCGCGCGACGGTGATTGCGACGGTGCCGCTGGCGTCCGGCGCCGCCTTGTCCTTATCCGGCTGAGAGTCGCCCGCCGTGGGAGGGACTGGCAGGGACGAGGCGCGGCTCCACCCGGTCGCACTGCCATCCTGGCGCAGATCGAGCCGGCCATCGGCCTGGGGGACCAGCAGCATCCGCATCCGATAGGTCTCGAATTGCTGCACCTGCCAGATGCCGGCCATTTCTGTTCCGATCTGGATCGTTCGCCAGTCGGCCAGAAAGCTAGACGGCGTCTTCAGCGTGGGATCGATCCGCGCCTCGGCGTCCTGAGCGCCAATCCGCACCTCCATCCGCACCGGCCCGGTCGCCAGCGCCTGGGCGGGACCAGACGGAACTGGCAGTGCCCCCGGCAGGCCGGGCATCTGGGTGGTCCAGGAAAATTGCGCGGGCAGGCGAATATCGCGCAATTCCCAGGCATCCTGGTCTGCGGGAATCAGACGGCCGGTCAATTGCGGAGCATCCGTCGCACCATCCAGCGACATTGCCAGACGGTAGGCAGCGCCATCTGGCTGGACGACGATTCGGCCAGGCGACGGCGCCAGTTCCGGTCCAACAACGCCCGCGATCCAGGCCTGCAACACCGCTTCCAGGCCACGCGCGCCATCGGCGTCGATCGGGCGCGGTGCAAAGGCCTGACGATCGCCTGGCGCCTGATCCTGTACCTGGCCCTGGTTCTGGTTCTGGTTCTGGTTCTGGTTCTGGGCGAGGCTTTGCGTGACGGTCTGCGCGGAAACCCGCACGGCCCCACTCGCCAGCATTGCGCTGGCAAGCAGCAGGCATGTCGCTCGGCGGGGCTGACTCATCACATTGCTCCTTCGGGGACGCTCATCGGTGCCACCCATTGCCTGCACGCGCATGCAATGACCCCATCGTTTAATACCGGAACCATGCCATGCGAGAGAAAAATCCATGGCAGATCACCCGCGCCTCCGCCCGAGTTCGCCCGCCTCCAGCGGAAACCGATGCGACCTGGGAGCCAGACCCGTATTCCCGCACCCTTTACGCGGGCCGTGCCAATGCCTATTGAGGCCCGCCTGGTGGGGCGTCGCCAAGCGGTAAGGCAGCGGATTTTGATTCCGCCATGCGGAGGTTCGAATCCTCCCGCCCCAGCCACTATTTCAGACAGACACTCTCATCGGCAGCCGCGTGACGTGCCATAAGCGCGCCGCAACAGCCCCGAGCCCCACCCGACCATGATTCGCCTCGACAATATCAGCAAGCAAAACGGCCAACAGCTCCTCTTCATCGAGGCCTCGGCCTCCCTCCAGAAGGGCGAGAAGATCGGTCTGGTCGGCCCGAACGGCGCCGGCAAGACCACGCTGTTCCGCATGATCATCGGCACCGAGCAGCCCGACGAAGGGCAGATCGTTACCGATCGCGGCATCAGCATCGGCTTCTTCAGCCAGGATGTCGGCGAGATGTCCGGCCACAGCGCCGTCGCGGAGGTGATGAACGGGGCCGGGTCGGTGAGTGACGTCGCCGCCGAGCTGAAAGAGCTGGAGGTCGCCATGTGCGACCCCGACCAGGCCGATGAGATGGACGCCATCATCGCACGGTTCGGCGAGGTGCAGGAGCGTTTCGAGGAACTCGGCGGCTACGCGCTGGAAGGCAAGGCGCGCGAGGTTCTCGCCGGGCTGAGCTTCAGCCAGGACATGATGGACGGCGATGTCGGCGCACTCTCCGGCGGCTGGAAGATGCGTGTGGCGCTGGCCCGCATCCTGCTGATGCGCCCGGACGTCATGCTGCTCGACGAACCGAGCAACCATCTTGATCTCGAAAGCCTGATCTGGCTGGAGGATTTCCTCAAGACCTATGACGGCGCGCTGCTGATGACCTCGCATGATCGCGAGTTCATGAACCGCATCGTCAACAAGATCATCGAAATCGACGGCGGATCGCTCACCAGCTATAGCGGCGACTACGAATTCTATGAGCAACAGCGCGCGCTGAACGAAAAGCAACAGCAGGCGCAGTTCGAACGCCAGCAGGCGATGCTCGCCAAGGAAATCAAGTTCATCGAACGCTTCAAGGCCCGGGCCTCACACGCGACGCAGGTGCAGAGCCGGGTGAAGAAGCTGGAGAAGATCGACCGCGTCGAGCCACCCAAACGCCGCCAGACCCTCTCCTTCGATTTCCCGCCAGCACCGCGCTCAGGCGATGACGTCGTAAACATGAAGAATGTCCATAAGCGCTACGGCGATCGCGTCATCTATGACGGGCTGGACTTCATGATCCGCCGCAAGGAACGCTGCTGCGTCATGGGCGTGAACGGCGCCGGCAAATCGACGCTGTTGAAGCTGGTCACCGGCACCACGACGCCGGATCAGGGCACCGTCACGCTCGGCGGCAGCGTCAAGATGGGCTACTTCGCCCAGCACGCGATGGAATTGCTCGACGGCGACCGCACAGTTTTCGAAGCGCTGGAAGACAATTTCCCGCGCGCCGGGCAAGGTTCGCTGCGCGCAGTCGCTGGCGCATTCGGATTTTCCGGCGATGATGTCGAGAAGAAATGCCGCGTTCTGTCAGGCGGTGAGAAAGCGCGGCTGGTCATGGCCATCATGCTATTCGACCCGCCGAATTTCCTCGTCCTCGATGAGCCGACCAACCATCTCGACATGGCGACGAAGGAAATGCTGATTACCGCGCTGGCGCAATACGAAGGCACCATGCTCTTCGTCTCGCATGACCGCCACTTTCTCGCCGCCCTCTCCAACCGCGTGCTGGAACTGACGCCGGAGGGCATCCACCAATATGGCGGCGGCTACACGGAATATGTCGCGCGGACCGGGCATGAGGCGCCCGGCCTGCATAGCTAGGCAAGAGGCCGCCGGGCGGCCCCTCGGGGCTAGCCCGGCTGCTTGTGGATCGGGTCCACCCAATACACAGCTTCGGGATTCTCAACCGGCTTGATGTCGGTCAGATTCACCACCACCGCCTCATTATCGGAGCGCACCAGCACGCATTCGAGCGTCGAATCCGGGCTGGCATTGATCTCCTGATGTGGCACAAAGGGCGGAACGAAAATGAAATCGCCCGCCTCGCCCTCGGCCACGAATTCCAGATTCTCACCCCAGCGCATGCGTGCCTTGCCGCTGACGATATAGATCACACTTTCCAGTTCGCCATGGTGATGCACACCGGTCTTGGCATCGGCTTTGATTGACACCGTGCCGGCCCAGATCTTCTGTGCACCCACACGCGCCTTGTTGATCGCCGCCTGACGGAACATGCCCGGAGTCTGCGCCGTATTCGGATCGAGCTTGTCGCCCTTAATGACGCGCACACCGTCATGCTTCCAGCGCGGCTCATGGGTATGACCATGGTCATACCCCTCACCGTGATCGTGATGATGGTGATCGTCGTGTTGATGGCCCATGGTCGTCTCCAGCCGGAATGTCAGGCAGCAAGTTTCGGAAAAATGCCGGCACGGCCAAGCATTGCGGGAAGCTGCCGGCCCAGCCGCTCGCCCAGCCAGGTGCTGGCCTCAACCAACTTGGGCAGATCGATCCCGGTCTCGTAGCCACTGCGGGCCAGCATATAGGCAAGATCATCAGTCGGGATATTCCCCGTCGCCTTCGGCGCAAACGGACACCCGCCAATACCGCCCAGACTCGCATCCAGGCCACGCACACCGACACTCACCGCGGCCCAGGCATTGGCAATCCCGGTATTGCGCGTGTTGTGGAAATGCCCGCGCATCTTCACACCCGGCGCCGCCGCGGCCAACGCCCCGAACCGCTCGATCACATCGCCTGGCGTCGCGACACCGATCGTATCGGCCAGGGCGATCTCCGGATAGCCCGCCTCCGCAAGCCGCTTCGCGATCGCGGCCACACGCTCTACCGGCACCTCCCCCTCGAAGGGGCATCCGAAAGCGGTCGCAATGCCGACACTCGCCTTTACACCGGCCGCACGCGCCGCTTCGAGAATGGCGATGGCCAGATCAACCGATTGCTCTGATGTCATGTTCTGATTGCGCGCGGCAAACGCATCGCTCGCCACTGTCACCGCATTGATCTCGGCAATCCCTGCGGCCAAGGCGCGCTCCATGCCGCGCTCATTCATCAGCAGCCCGACATAGGACACACCCGGAAGCTTCGGCAGCCGGCGCGAAAGCTCATCGGCATCAGCCATACGCGGCACACGCTTCGGATTGACGAAGCTGGTGACCTCAACATGTTTCAGCCCCGCTGCCACCAGACGCGCAATCAGCTCCAGCTTGTCTTCCGTTGAGAGATCGACCGGATCATTCTGCAACCCATCGCGGGGTGCCACATCCATGATATCGACAAAATCGGCCATCAAAGCGCCCCCTCAGATCACGCCGGACTTGGCCAGTTCAGCCACGCGATCTGCCGACAGACCCAGCAAGCCGCGATAGACATCGTCATTATGCTCGCCCAGCCCGGGCCCAACGCCGCGCACCTTGCCGGGCGTTCCCGAGAGATGCGGCATCACATTCTGCATCGCAATATTTCCGAACTCCTTGTGCGGAACACGAACGATGCTCTCACGCGCCTGGAAATGCGGATCGGATAGCATCTCGGGCGCGCGGTAGATACGGCTTGCGGGAATGCCGTGCTCTTCCAGCAGCACCTCGAGTTCCTCGCTATTTACCGTCACCGTCCAGTCGCCGATCAGCGCGTCCAGTTCGTCCTGATTCACGCCTCGGGCCGTATGACCGGCATAGCGCGGATCATCCG
>CANJOG010000124.1 GCA_947475475.1 Acetobacteraceae bacterium | reverse complement strand
CCGGGGGCGGGATTTGGGGTGGTTCGGGTGCGCCGACCTTCCTGCGCGCCCAGTTCAACTTCAATTTGTCCGGCCCCGCGGGCATTTTCCCCTCGCTGGCGACGGATTTTTCAGTGAATGCGGCCGATATTACAGGAGGGTTTGGCGGGTACGGCTTGGACTTTTTGGTCTACCAGCTTGCTGATCCCTACGATAACCTGGCTCTTGGTGTCTTTTCGGGAGTTGGACCCGTCACCTCGATCACCTCCTTTGCGGTCGATGCGCCGGAGCCGGCGAGCCTGGCACTGGTGTGTGTGGGGCTGGCGGGAATTGGGGTGGTGCGGCGGCGGCGGCGCTCCTGAATTCCGGGCGCTGTGAGGTAGAGCCGGGCCGCGCGGTAAGTAGTTGCCGTAAGGTGTGGTGAGGGCCGGGCCGGGAATCCCGGATTGCGCTGCGCTTCATCCGGGCTACGATGCCGGGAGCGCCGGATGTGCCGGGCGAGGAAAAATCCCCCATGGCTGATGTCAAGATTGCTGTTCTGGTTGGAAGTCTGCGCAAGGACTCGCTGAATCGTAAATTGGCGGTGCAGATGCTGCGGTTGCTGCCGGCGGGGTTTGCTGGCGCGATTGTCGAGATTGGTGATCTGCCGCTGTATAATGACGATCTGGATGCGGCGCCGCCGGAAGCGTGGGTGCGGTTTCGTGGCGCTGTGGCGGCATCCGATGCGGTGTTGTTTGTGACGCCGGAATATAACCGGTCCGTGCCTGGGGCGTTGAAGAATGCGATCGATGTGGGGTCGCGGCCGTATGGCAAGAGTGTCTATGCGGGCAAGCCTGCGGCGGTGGTGAGCCTGTCGCCGGGCGGGATTGGTGGGTTTGGTGCCAATCATCATTTGCGGCAGTCGCTGGTGTTTCTCGATATGCCGGTGATGCAGCAGCCTGAAGCCTATCTTGGCGGGGCCGGGACGATGTTCGCGGCCGATGGCGGGTTTGCCAAGCCGGAGACCGAGGCGTTTATCGGCAAGATCGTCGGTGCGTTCGCGGCCTGGGTGGGCAAGGTGCGCGGCTGAGGCAGGCTTGTTTCTGGCGTTGGAATTGCCGTGATGGTGTGAGGTTGGCCGCGCCGCCCTGTGTTGCGGAGGGCGGGGCGGCTTGTCATGATCGGTCCATGGTCCGGCCAGAGCCCGCGGTGAAGCGGGCGCGGTGCGGCGGAGGGAATGATCATGGCGATGCGGATGACGCGGCGGAGTGTGCTGGGTGCGGGGGCCGGGCTTGCGAGCGCTGGCGCTGTTCGGACGGCGTCCGCGCAAGGCAGCGATATGGATGCGCTGGTGCGCGCGGCGAAGGCGGAAGGCGAGTTCATTTTTTATTGTGCCGCCACGGAGAATGTCGCCAAGCGGATCAGCGAGGGTTTCGAGAAGAAATACGGGGTGCGCAGCAAGTTCGTGCGGCTGGGCAGCTCGCCGTTGCAGCAGCGCTATGCCGCTGAGGCGCAGGCCGGGGCGATTACGGCGGATGTGATTCTCTCGGCTGGGGATAGTTCGGCCTTTGCCGCCGAGGGGTTGAAGAGCGGCTGGATGGTGCCGGTGACCGAGGCTGGGATTGGCGCGATCAAGGATGGCAGTTTTCCGGCCAGCTTCCTGCGCGGGGCGAGTGCCGTGGTGCAGATCCAGCCTTGGGTGCTCACCTACAATAGCGATCGGGTGACCGGCGCGGATGTGCCGAAGGACTGGCCGGATATTCTCAAGCCGCGCTTTGCCGGGCAGATCATTTATTCCGATCCGATCATTTCAGACGCTTATCTCGATCATTGGGTGTTGATGCTGGATCTTTATGGTCCGGAGTTTTTTGTGAAGTTGAAGGCGCTGAATCCGCGCAAATATGTCGAGGGTGTCGCTGCGGCGCAGTCTCTGGCGGCGGGCGAGGGGACGATCCAGTTTCCGGTGACGCCGCCTCAGATATTGGATGTGAAGCGACGCGGGGCGCCGTTGGAGATTGTGATGCCGCCGACCGCGACGGGGGTGGAAATCCAGGTGATTGTGAGCAATCCGGCGAAGGCGAAGAAACCCGCGAGCGGGCGGTTGTTTGCGGATTGGTTGTGCTCGCGCGAGGGCAATGCGGTGCTGAATGCCGATCCGGGAATTGCCGGGGTGTATGATGCGAGTGCTCTGCCGAAGAATTACGTGCCTGCGAAAGCCGGGATTGTCGCGCGCAAGGATGAGATGCGGCGGTTGCTCGGGTTTATTGCGTAATTTGCGCGCGCGGCGCGGGCGGGGAGGAATTTGACATGAAGATCGGGCGGCGGGCGGTCTCCGGCGGGATATTGGCCGGGGTGTTGGGTGGCCGGGGCGTGTCGGCTCAGGGTGTGTCGGCTCAGGGCGTGCCGGCTCAGGGCGTGGATGATGCCCTGGTGCGGGCGGCCAAGGCGGAGGGGAGTCTGATTTTCTATTCCGCCACCACCGAGGCGGTGGCGCGGCGGGTTGGCGAGGCGTTTGAGCGGAAATACGGGATCAAGGTGCAGGCTCTGCGCATTAACAGCGCGGGATTGATGCAGCGTTATGCGAGCGAGGCGCAGACCGGGAATATTGCCGCGGATATCGGGCTGACGGCCGGCGATGTCGCGGCGTTTGGCGCTGAGGCGGTGCGCAATGGATGGGTGGTGGATTATGCCCAGGCGGGCGTGCCGGCGGTGGAATCGGGGCGGTTTCCGGCCCGGTTCCTGCGCGGGGCATTCGCGATTGTGCAAATCCAGTCCTACATGTTTGCCTATAATACCGATCGGGTGAAAGGCAGCGTGCCGCGCGACTGGCTTGAGCTGCTCGATACACGGTTCCGGGGTGAATGGATTATTGCTGATCCTGTCACGTCCGATGCGTATAGCGCCTTCTGGCTGGCGATGCTGGACGCCTATGGGGAGAGTTTCTTCGAGCGGTTGCGGGCGTTGGCACCGCGGCGGTTTCGCGAGGGTGTGCCGGCGACGCAGGCTCTGGCGGCGGGCGAGGGGAGTTTTCAGGTGCCGGTGATCCCCTCGCAGGTGACGGAGGTGCAGAAGAAGGGCGCGCCTGTGGAACTGGTGCGGCCGGAGTTTACCACCGGGGTGGAATTTCCGTTGTTCCTGACGGCACCTGGCAAGGCGAAGCATCCGAATGCCGCGCGGCTGTTCGCGGATTACCTGATGTCGGTGGAGGGTAATGCGGTGCTGAATGACGAGCCGGGGACAGCCGGGGTGTATGATGCGTCGCGGTTGCCGGCGAAATATGTCTCGCCGAAGCAGGGCCTGGCATTGCGGCGCGAGGAAGTGCGGAAGTTGCTGGGGTATGTGAGCTGAGGAGATGTGAGGTGAGTTGGTGCGGCTCATCGAGGAGCCGCATCCTCATGGTTGCTACCTGGGTTTCGTTGCGCGTGTGGGCATGAAGCTGGTGCGGCCGAGGCTGAGGAAGATGCCGAGGCAGGATGCGGCGATGCCGATGAGGAGGCTGGCGGTGGGCGCGTTGGTGGCGCTGAACAGGCCGAAGCAGATGGCCACCAGGACTGTGCCGATGGATTGGCCTGTGACGCGCGACATTGCGAGCAGGCCGGAGGCTCCGCCGCTGCGGTCGGGCGGGGCGGAGGCGACCATGGTGCGGTGGTTGGGGACGATGGTGATGCCGAAGCCGATGCCGCAGATGCCGATGCGCCAGAGGATGTTGGGCAGGCTTGGGGCGTCGGGGATCAGGATCAGGGTTGCCAGTCCGAGCGCGGTGATGGCCATGCCCACCGAGCAGAGGATGGCGGCGGAATAGCGGTCCGCCAGGCGGCCCGCGATGGGGCCGAGGATGGCGATGGCGATGGCCGCAGGGGTCATGGCGATGCCTGTGTCCATCTGGGAGAGATGCAGGCCCTGGACCAGCAGGAAGGGCGTGCCGACCAGCAGTGACATTGCCGCGATGAAATAGCAGAGCGAGGTTCCGACCGAGAGGCTGAGCACGGGGATGCGCAGGAGGTCCACTGGCAGGAGGGGGGCTGTGCGTCCGCGCTGGCGGCGGACGAGGAAGTAGCCAAGGCCTATGGCGGCTGCGGCTTGCAGCGCGATGGTGGGGATGGGGGATTTGTGGGCGATGCTGTCCAGGGCCAGCAGGCCAAGCGCGCAGGTCGCCGCGTTGAGCAGGGCGCTGAGTGTGTCGAATGAGCGAGCGGTGCGGGGTGGGTTGGGCAGGGCGAAGATGCCCATGGTGATGGTGATGGCGGCCATGGGGACGTTGATGGCGAAGATGGCGGGCCAGGGGGCGATCTCGAGCACCACCGCGGACAGGCTGGGGCCGGCGATCATGGCGCAGGTGCCGAGCATGGAGTTCAGGCCGACAGCGACGCCGAGTTTGGCGCGTGGGTAGGTGAAGCGAAGCAGGGCGTTGGTGACGCCGAGTGTGCCGGAGGCTCCGATGCCCTGGACGACGCGGCACAGCGCCAGCGGGATGATCTCGGTCTGGAAGGTGGAGGCGGCGGCGCCGATGCCGAAGATGGTGGCGCCGGTGAGGAAGATCCGTTTGTAGCCGAGAATTTCCCCGAGGCTTGCGGCTGTCAGCAGGGCGGCGATGAGGCCGAGCTGGTAGGCGCTGACGAGCCAGATGGCCTGGGCGGGGGGGATTGCGAGGTCGCGTGCGATGGCGGGCAGGGCGACGTTGAGCATGCCGTTATCGAGCACGACGAGGATGGTGCCGAGCGAGATGGAGATCAGCGCCCAGATGCGGCGGGGGTTGGGCAGGCCGTCCTGGGGCAGGCCATCCTGGGGCAGGCCCTCCTGGGGCAGGCCATCGGGGGGCAGGCCAACCTTAGGCGGGCCAACCTTAGGCGGGCCGAGATCGGGCGTGGCGGTCATGCCGGCGCGGCGTTCAAGATGGTTCCCCCGTTTGGTTCGCGCATTGTTGTCCGTGCGTGCGGGTGGGGGAAGGTGCGGGGGTGGGATTGAGGAATGAAAAAAACCCGCGCCGAGTAGCCCGGGCGCGGGTTTTGAAGTGGTCGTTGTCCCCCGCTCCGCAGCGGGCTCCGTCGGTCTGGTAGCTTTGGGTGCCGATGGTTGTCAAACGCAATTGAGTTGATTCAAGCCAGGTTTTGGCCGTGTGTGATCGATTTGCTGAGCTGGATCAGTGGGCGTCGCTGGCTTGGGGGCGGGCGAGGAGGAGGTCGGCGGCTTTTTCGGCGATCATCATGACCGGGGCGCAGGTGTTCGACGAGGTGATGCGCGGCATGATGGAGGCATCGACGATGTGGAGGCCTTCGATTCCGTGGACGCGGAGCTGGTCGTCCACCACGGCCATGGGGTCGGTTGCGGGGCCCATCTTGCAGGTGCCGGCGACGTGGTACGAGGTCATGGCGTTGTTGCGGGCGAAATCGAGCCAGTCGGCGTCGGTGTCTGGGTCGGAGGCGGGGGAGAGGAAGCCGTCGAAATACTGGCTCATGGCGGGGGCTGTGAGCAGGCGGCGGACGGTTTTCATGGCGGCGACGATGATGCGGCGATCGGCTTCGTCGGAGAGGTAGTTGGGGGCGATGATGGGCGGGGCGAGCGGATCGGCCGAGGCGATGCGGACGGTGCCGCGGCTTTCGGGGCGTTGCGGATAGGTGGCGCAGGTGATGCCGGGGAAGTCGTCGAGCACGCCGAAATAGCCCTGTTTGAAGCAGGCAGGGGTGAAGACGATGGTGAAATCCGGCGTATCGAGCGCGGGGTTTGAGCGGCCGAAGGCGTGGGCGATGGCAGGGCCGAGGCCAAGGATGGAGGGCTTCTGGAGCGCCCATTTGGCGATTTCCCAGGCCAGGCGAGGGAATTTGGCGCGCATGTTGATGCTGTCGGTGTTTTTGACGCGGGCGACCATGCGGGCGCCGTAATGGTCGCGCAGGTTTTCGCCGACGCCTGGCAGGTTGTGGCGGATGGCGATGCCGTGGTCCGCGAGCAGGTCGGCCGGGCCGATGCCTGAGAGTTGCAGGAGTTTTGGCGTGTTGATGGCGCCGGCGCAGATGATGACGGATTTGCGGGCGGTGATGCGCGTTTGCGTGGCGGTAGGGGAGAGGTCCGCGAAGTCGGTATAGGCGATGCCGGCGGCGCGCTTGCCGTCGAAGAGGATTTCGCGGACGCGGGCATTGGTGCGGACGGAGATGCGGGATTTGTTCGGCGAAGGGTGGAGATAGGCGTGGGCGGTACTGACGCGGCGGCCGCGATGGATGTTGTTCTGGTAGATGCCCGCGCCGTCGAAGCTCTCGCCATTATAGTCGGGGTTGTATTTGATGCCGTCAGCATCAGCGGCTTTGATGAAGGCGTGGAGCAGTTCGTGGTCCCAGTTGGGGTTGGTGACGGTAACGGGGCCGGTGCTGCCGCGGACGGTGTCATTGCGGGGCGCGTGG
>CANJOG010000123.1 GCA_947475475.1 Acetobacteraceae bacterium | reverse complement strand
CGCATAATGGCGGGCTGGACGGGCGGCTGCGCGTGCATCTGTCGCCGCATGGTCCCGATACCGTGCCCGAGGAAATCCTACGCGCCACCAAGCAGGAATGTGCGGCGCGTGGCATTCATGCTCATCTGCATCTGGCCCAGCATCTCTCCGAAGTCCGCACCGTGCAGGCGCGGCACGGCACCTCGCCGGTGCGATACCTGCATGATATTGGCTTCCTCGGCCCCGATGTGATGGCGACCCATGTGACTTACGTGGACGAGGCCGATATTGCGCTGCTGGCAGCAAGTGGCACGCATGTGGTGCATTGTTCCTATCGCAAGGCGAAGGAGGCGATCACCTCGCCATTTCAGGAATTCCTCGCCGCCGGCGTGAATGTCGCGATTGCGACCGATAGCTTCTCGCATGATCTGATTCTGGACCTGAAACTGGCCTGCCTGCTGGGCAAGATTCGCGGCGGCAAGGTCGGGCAGCCAACGGCGCAGCAGGCGCTGGTGGCGGCGACGCATGGTGCGGCGCGGGCGTTGGGGCGGCCAGATCTTGGCCGGCTGGAGCCTGGCGCGCGGGGCGATGTGATGGTGGTTTCGCTGCAATCGCCTTTCGTGGCGCCGGTGTTCGATCCGGTGCGTGCGCTGGTCTATTACGGCAGCGCCTCCGATATCCGGCACACGCTGGTGGATGGCGAGACAGTGGTGCGCAACGGGAAACTGGCGGGGCTGGATCTCGATGCGCTGCGGCCGCAAGTGGAAGCCGCCTGCGCGAGGCTGTGGGAGCTTGCGCAATCACGCGGCGTGCTGCCAGGCGGGGTTTCGTATCGCTGCGGAGAGCATTCATGAGCGACACCGCGCGCATCACCCTCATACGTGGCGGCACTGTCTGGACCGGTGGGGCGGCACCGCGCGTGCAGCGCGCCGACGTGGTGATCGCCGACGGAGTCATCGCGGCGATCGAGCCAAATTATCAGGGCCGCTGGGACACGGAAATCGACGCCGGTGGCTGTCTGGTGGCGCCCGGCCTCGTGAATGCGCATGTGCATCCAGGTGCCACCGCCCGGGCGCGCGGCGTGGCGGAGGATCTGGAGATCAATCCGGATGCCGCCTTCTATCATAATCTCGGTGGGTTGCTGCGCTTCGGACTGGAAGAGCTGACACGCGACGAATTCGGCGCGCTGCTCGCCTGGGACGCCGCGGAGATGTTGCTCGGCGGTGCAACCACACTGATTGCTGAGATGATCGTCGCCGAAGAGCACGGCATGCATCTGCAATGGCTTGATGTGGCGAAGCAGCTCGGTTTTCGGGCGCAGCTTGGCCTGACCTATCCGAACCGTGTGGGAGCCATCGGCAGCATGCAGGGCGGGAAGATCGTCAAGGGCGATCCTGGCGATGTGGCCGGCGCCTTTGCCGCGGCGCTGCGGCTGCACGAGACGCATAATGGCGGGCTGGACGGGCGGCTGCGCGTGCATCTGTCGCCGCATGGTCCCGATACCGTGCCCGAGGAAATCCTACGCGCCACCAAGCAGGAATGTGCGGCGCGCGGCATTCATGCCCATCTGCATCTGGCCCAGCATCTCTCCGAGGTGCGCACTGTGCAGGCGCGGCACGGCACCTCGCCCGTGCGTTACCTGCACGATATCGGCTTCCTCGGCCCCGATGTGATGGCGACCCATGTGACCTACGTAGACGAGGCCGATATTGCGCTGCTGGCAGCGAGCGGCACGCATGTGGTGCATTGTTCCTACCGCAAGGCGAAGGAGGCGATCACCTCACCATTCCAGGAATTCCTCGCCGCCGGCGTGAATGTCGCGATTGCGACCGATAGCTTCTCGCATGATCTGATTCTGGACCTGAAGCTGGCCTGTCTGCTGGGCAAGATTCGCGGCGGTAAGGTCGGGCAGCCAACGGCCCAGCAGGCGCTGGTGGCGGCGACGCATGGCGCGGCGCGGGCGTTGGGGCGGCCTGATCTTGGCCGGCTGGAGCCTGGCGCGCGGGGCGATGTAATGGTGGTTTCGCTGCAATCGCCTTTCGTGGCGCCGGTCTTCGATCCGGTGCGTGCGCTGGTCTATTACGGCAGCGCGTCCGACATCCGGCATACGCTGGTGGATGGCGAGGCAGTGGTGCGCAACGGGAAACTGGCGGGGCTCGATCTCGATGCGCTGCGGCCGCAAGTGGAAGCCGCCTGCGCAAGGCTGTGGGAGCTTGCGCAATCACGCGGCGTGCTGCCGGGCGGGGTTTCCTTCGATCCGATTTGTTGTGGTGCGCACTGAACGATGGGTATCGAGATTTCCGGCGTCGAGCAGCGCTTCGACACGATGGATGGCGGCACGGTGCATGCCCTGTCCGGCATCAATCTTTCAGTCGCGAGTGGCTCCTTTGTCGCCCTGCTGGGGCCAAGCGGTTGCGGCAAGAGCACGCTGCTGAAAGTCATCGCCGGGCTGCTCGCACAAACCGGTGGCAGCGTGCTGGTGAATGGAAAGCCGGTTGCAGAATCGCGCTATGATGTTGGAATGGTCTTCCAGGATGCGCGGCTGCTGCCATGGAAGACCGTGCTGGAAAACGTGATGATTCCAATCCGCGTGCAGCGGCGGAAGCGGGCGGACTATATCGATCGCGCCCGCGCGCTTCTGGACGTCGCCGGCATTGCCGACTTTGCCAGCCGTTATCCGGCGGAACTCTCTGGCGGCATGCAGCAGCGCGTTGCAATCTGCCGGGCGCTTGTGCATGATCCATCCACGATCCTGATGGACGAGCCGTTCGGTGCGCTGGACGCCATGACACGGGAGACCATGAATCTCGAACTTCTCCGCATCTGGTCAGGCAGCCAAAAGACGGTGGTGTTCGTCACCCACAGCATCCCCGAAGCCGTGTTCCTTGCCGACCGCGTGGTGGTGATGACGCCACGCCCCGGCAAGGTGCAGGAGATTGTCGAAGTGGACCTGCCGAGGCCGCGCGATCTCGGCATCATGGCCGATCCCGGCTTTGGCCGACTGACCGGACATTTACGAGGCCTGTTCAATGCCCGCGGCGATATCCACTGAGCGCGCCCGCCGGGGGCGGGCAGAGTTGCGGCGGCGCATTGCCATCAGCCTCATTGTGTTCGTGCTGCTCATGGCCGCATGGCATCTATCGGTGCGTTATCTCGCAGTGAACGTGCTGATCGCGCCGGCACCGGGAGATGTGGTGCTGGCGTTGGTGGATGGTCTGTTTGGGCGAGGAACTTTCTGGCCGCATTTGCGGGTGACAATGATCGAGACGCTGGCCGGGTTCGGCATCGGGGCAGTGGTAGGCGCAATTCTCGGTGTGCTGATAGCCGAAAGTCGAATTCTGCGAGACGTCCTCTATCCCTATATCGTTGCGTTCCAGACCGTGCCGAAGGTGGCCATCGCGCCACTTTTTGTGATCTGGCTCGGATTTGGAATTGGATCGAAAATCGCGATTGCCGCGACAATCGCCTTCTTTCCTGTTGTCGTGAACATGATCGAAGGCCTGGCGGCGGCGGAGGCGAGCCTGCTGGAAATGATGTCGGCATTCGGTGCCTCCCGGCGCGACAGATTCCTTCTCGTGAAATTGCCGGCCTCCCTGCCGTTTCTGTTCGCCGGCCTGGATATCGCCATCGTGCTTGCCGTGATCGGCGCCATTGTGGCGGAATTCGTCGGCGCCCAGGCAGGGCTCGGCTATCTGATCATGCAATATAATTTCAATCTCGACACAGCGGGCATCTTCGCTGTGCTGATCGTGCTTGCCGTCATCGGCACCTTGTTGCACTGGGCCGTGACGGCAATCCAGGCGCGCGTGATTTTCTGGAAGCAAACCAGCTCGTCCATGGTACGAGCCTGACACGGAGGATTGGCGATTATGACTGACACATTCACGATCGGGCGGCGCGGATTGGGTGCCGGGCTGCTGGGTCTCGCTGCACTGCCGCGGATTGGAAACGCAGCTGATCCGGTGAAGTTCAACCTGGCAATGTCGTCACAGACGATGACGCCGGCCTATCCCTATCTCTACGTGGCCGACCAGCTCGGTTACTGGAAGGAGGAAGGGCTTGATGTGAACATCGTCCTGACCCAGGGCTCGGGACAGGTGATCCAACTCCTGGCCGCCGGCCAGGTGCAGGCAGGCGTCATCAACCCGGAGCCGGTGATTGTGGCGCGGGTCAAGCAGAAGCAGACGATCCGCTCAATTGCCAGTATTGGGACCATTTTCTCCTGGGCGGTTGGCACCTTGCCGGACTCGCCCATTCAGAACTTTGCTGACCTGAAGGGCAAAAAGCTCGGCGTGGTAAGCCTTGCATCCGGCGGCGTGCTCTACGTCAAGGCGCGCGCCGAAGAGGCCGGGCTGAATCCGGAGAAGGATTTTGCCACGATTGCGGTGGGCTTCGGCGCCACGGCGGCGCAGGCACTGCAATCGCGCCAGGTAGATGCGATCCTGCTGTGGCGCGGGGCTTTCGTCGGCATCGAAAACATGGGCGTGAAGCTGCGCTATGTGCCGCCAGCGCCCTGGGAGGCCAATCTCTATTCCTTCATTGTCGCCTCCACTGACCAGGTCATCGCCCAGCAGGGCGATGCAGTAGCAAAAATGCTGCGCGGCCTGGCTAAGGCATCTGAATTTACCATGGTCAATCCGAAAGCGGCGGCACAGGCTTACCGCCAGCGCTATCCGGATGCGATCAATACGCGCATCGATGCGCGTGTCGCCTTCGAGAACGATACAAGGCAGATTCTCGGCCAGTTGCACGACATGGGAATGGACCTGGCGGATGTGCCGAAGCCGCCTGCGCGCATCTGGGGAGGGCAGAGCGAGCGCAACTGGAGCTTCCTGCAGGATTACCTCAAGCGCACCGGCCAACTCGATGAAGCCGGCGATCCGTCGAGCTACTTCACCGATCAGTTCACCAAGGCCGCGAACGAATTCGATCGCGGGCCGATCGATGCTGCCGCGCGCAATTACAAGACGGAATTCTGACGTGCCGCACGCGCCCCTGCCGGAGGATATGGTTGCCGCCATCGCCGCGCGGCGGGGGCGGCCTCATGTCTATGACCGGTTCGACCCACGCCGCACGGCACTGGTGGTGATCGACTTGCAGCGCGCTTTCATGGAATCGGGCGCTCCCTCGGAAGTGCCTGCGGCGCGCGAGATCGTGCCCGTGGTGAATAAACTTGCTGAGGCTGTGCGCGAACTCGGCGGCACCGTGGCCTGGGTTCAGGCGACGTTCGAAGCCGGGGGCTGGCCAATATTTTTCGACAACATCGTTGCCCCCGATCTCTCCGCGCGCATCCTGGCGGCCCTGCAGCAGGGCGCGGAGTTGCACGCACTCTGGCCGGAACTGGATGTTCGGCCCGGCGATGTGGTGGTGCCGAAATACCGGCTTTCGGCATTTTTGCCAGGTACCAGCACGCTGCCCGCAATACTGCGCGGGCGCGGCATCGATACTGTCCTGGTGGCGGGTTGCATGACCAATGTGTGCTGCGATTCCTCGGCACGCGATGCCGTCATGACCGATTTTCGCGCGGTCATGGTGGAAGACGCCAATGCCGCCCGCGATGACGCGTCACATCATGCTGCACTGACGACTTTCCTCGCCGCTTTTGGCGATGTGCGTGCGAGTGACGAGCTTATTGGTGCGCTGCGGGCCGGCCGCTCAAACGCATAGGACGTCGAGAACAGCGGAACGGCCCTCTCCGCGCACAACCTCCAGCGCCGCTTGCAACGCTGCTGGAAGGGCTGCGGGATCCGCGACCTGGGCGCCATAAAGACCGCAGGCCTCGGCGATGCGGGCGAAATCTGGCGCTGGCCTCAGGCTCGTCAGCGGCATGCGGTTGGCGCGTGTGGCGGAGCCGTCCGGATACATGGCCCGCGTTGCACGCTCCACCGCGCCCCATCGTTGATTGTTGAAGATAACGTTGAGCACAGGAATTTTCTCGGCCGCGGCGATCTGGTGACAGGCGACTGGATTGGCGAAGATGTGACAGCCATCGCCCAGCGCTGCGATCACCTCGCGCCCTGGCGCGGCGAGTTTGGCGCCGAGTGCGGCAGGCAGGCCCCAGCCGAGCGCACCTGCAGGCGAACTTCCCAGAAACGTGCCTGGCAGTTCCACGCGCATGGTGCTGCGGACCAATGGGTATTCATTGACGAGGATCGAGTCCGGCGCGCGTGCCGCATCGAGGCAGGCGCTGACCCAGGCCATGGTCATCTGTGCCGGCGGATTGGCGAGATCGACGACGCCCTGGGCGCGAATGGCGGCGCAAAGCTGGGCAGTTTCACTGCGATGCGGATTGGCTGAAACGGCGCCGAGCTCGGCCAGTAGCGCGTCAATGACGAGTGCGGTGCTCCCCTGAATCGTCTGATGCGCGGCAAATCCTCGTGTCGGATAACGCGCCTGCAGCGG
>CANJOG010000122.1 GCA_947475475.1 Acetobacteraceae bacterium | reverse complement strand
GGCGACTCAAAACCCCGCCGATTGTGCTGTGTGCGATGTTGTGATCGTCATGGTCGCCACCGATGCGCAGGCCGAAAATGTGCTGTTTGGTCCGTCCGGTGTCGCATCCGCGGTGCAGGCATCGCGCCCGCCGATGGTGTTGCTTATGAGCACGGTCCTACCGGCTACAGTCGCGAAACTTGCAGAAAAATCGAAGGAAATCGGCGTCGCGCTGATCGATGCGCCGGTCAGCGGCGGCGCTGTGCGGGCCGAGCAGGGGAAATTGACCATCTTGGCCGGCGGCACCGAGCAGGAACTGGAACGCGCGCGCCCGGTGCTGTCGATCATGGCCAGCACCATCCATCATTGCGGCGCGCTGGGGGCGGGCGCGTCCTTCAAGCTGCTCAACAATGTTATGGGTGTAGCCAGCACCTATCTGATGGGCGAGGTTGTCGGCGCCGCGCAGAAGCTCGGCCTCGATGCGGCGCTGCTCGGCCAGGTGATGGAAAGCAGTTCGGGCCGCAGCTTTGCCACGCCTGATCTTGATGGTTTCACAACACTGCTGCGCCGCTACGGTGCGGATCTGGCCGCCACGCGGGCGAATGTCGATGTTTGCCGCAAGGATCTGCATCATGCGGTAGCCTTGATTGGCGGCGCGGGTATCGATGCTCCCTTCGTCAAGGCGGTGTCGCGGGCGGTCGATGAGGCGAGCTATGAGGACGTCAACCGGAGCTGGCAGGCGCTTGGCTGATTGGGGCAAGGGCGCCCGGCCTGTCTGGTCAAACCGTCGGGAATTGATTAACCGGGCCGGATGACGGAGTGGGCCATCGAGGCCGGGCACCAGGGGGCAACGTGGACGCGTTCGACTATATCATTATTGGCGCAGGCTCGGCCGGCGCGGTGCTGGCCAGCAAGCTGACTGAAAACTCCGCCACGCGCGTGCTTGTCATCGAAGCCGGTGGCTCGCCCGAGACAGCGCTGATGACCATGCCCAAAGGCTTCAGCAAGAATCTCCGTAAGCCTGATCATATGTGGCATTTTCAGGTAAAGCAGCCGGCGGGATCGGATCGCCCTGACGAGGTCTGGGTGCGTGGCCGCACGCTGGGTGGGTCAAGCTCGGTCAATGGCATGGTCTATACGCGCTGCCAGCCCGAGGATTACAACGAATGGAATGACCGCGCCGGCCCTGGCTGGGGCTGGAGCGATATGAAACGTGCCTTCATGGCCATCGAGGATCATGAACTGGGCGCGACATCGTCGCGTGGCGCCGGCGGCCCGCTGCATGTCGCGCCGACGAAATTCCGCTATCCGCTCACCGAAAGGCTGCTCGATGCCGGAGTCCAAATGGGCGTGCCCCGCAAGGACGACATCAACGGTGAGGATCAGGAAGGCGTCGGTTATTACAACTACAAAATTCGAAATGGCCGTCGCGTTTCCGCCTATACGGCCTTCCTTAAGCCGGCGATGAGCCGACCCAATCTGACTGTTTCGACACAGACTTATGTGGACCGGATCATTTTCGAAGGCGCGCGCGCGGTGGGTGTCGCTGCGCGACGCAATGGCGAGGCGGTCACTTTCCGCAGCAAGGGGGAGATCATTCTCGCCGCCGGCGCGATCATGTCGCCGAAGATTCTCCAGCTCTCGGGCATCGGCCCGGGCGAGCATCTGCGCAAGTTCGGCATCGAGGTGCGGGTTGATAGTCCCGATGTCGGTGGGCGGATGCGCGAGCATCTCGGCTTCACCATTCCCTACCGGCTAAAGAACGATCCGGGCATCAACAACCAGCTCTACGGCATCGGCCTGGTGAAGAGCGTGTTGCGCTATTATTTGAACAGGTCGGGTGTCTTGGCGACTGGGCCGTACGAGGTGGGCGGCTTTGTCCGCACCCTGCCGGAATCCACACGCCCTGATGCGCAGATTTACCTTGGCGGCTTTGCCACGCCGCGCAACGAAAAGGGGCTGCCCTCGGGCAATTCGGTCGAGCATCTGCCGGGGGTGTCGATCAGCGGGCACCTGTTGCAGAACACCAGCGAAGGCACGGTGATGATCGCCTCGGCGGATCCGCAGGTGGCGCCGGTCATCACGCCAAACTGGTTGGATACCGAGCGGGATCAGCGGGCGGCCGTGGTGCTCGTGCGCTACTTGCGGAAATGGATGACCATGCCGGCGCTGGCCCCCTATATCGACCACGAGATCTCGCCCGGCATGAAGGTGCAGAGTGACGAGGATATTCTGGCCACCTTCAAGCGTCTGTCCTATTGCGGCCTGCACGCCACAAGCAGCTGCCGCATGGGCAATGACAATCGCGCCGTGTTGGACAACCAGTTGCGCGTGCGTGGGGTTGAGGGGCTGCGTGTGGTCGATTGTTCGGCCATGCCAAATCTCGTGACCGGCAATACCAGCGCGCCGGCAATGGCAATGGGATGGCTGGCCGCTGAGGTGATTCGCAACCAGGCAGGCTGACGCGAGGTCTCGATGTGAGGCGGGGGTGTCATGGCATCGGGCAATGATCGACCCCGCCGCAGTGCCGTGAGCCTATGGGCAGATCTGGCCAGCCCCGCCATCGGCAGTCCGATGGTGCTGCATGATTTCTCGGCTGACACGGCGCCGGCCGGATATGGGCATGGCGCTGTTGTGGTGGGTGTTGATCGAGCCGGTGTGGTGCCGGATATCGATTCCGGCGATTTCGATATTCTGCTGACTACTGCGCCACTTCCGGGGCGGCCCTGGGCAAGTGTCGCGCCGTCGGAATTCGACACCGCCCTGGCAAATCTTGCAGCGCGGATAGCGGCGCGTCCTATTGCGGCCTCTCTGCTCGCGGCGTTGCTGCGTGTGTCCGAAACCTTGCCGATTGCCGCTGCCTTCCAGGCTGAGGCGATGGGCTATTCTACATTGCTTGGCGGCTCCGAATTTCAAAACTGGCGTCACGCATCTCTACCAAAATCACGCTCTAAAGACACTGCGCCCCGTGTGCGGGTCACGCAGTCGGGATCGGTAGCGATCGTGACGCTTACGCGGGCCGATCGTCGCAACGCGTTCGACGCTGCGATGCGAGATGCATTGTGCGAGGCACTGCGTGGCCTGGCGGAAAGCGGGAACATGCCGATCACGCTGCGCGCGGAGGGACCGGATTTCTGCGCCGGTGGGGATCTGGATGAATTCGGCACGCAGACGGATTCGGCGCTCGCCTATGCTGTCCGAATGACGCGATATCCAGCATTGATTCTTGCCGAATTAGGCGAGCGTGTTCGTGTGGAACTGCACGGCGCCTGCATCGGTGCTGGAATCGAAATACCAGCAGCGGCGCCCGAGATCGTGGCCAGAACAGACACCTGGTTTTTGCTGCCGGAAGTCTCGATGGGTCTGCTTCCGGGTGCGGGTGGTACAGTCACGATTCCGCGGCGGATCGGCCGGCATCGTACCGCCTATCTCGGGATTGGCCATGTCCGGCTGGACGCCGGCAAGGCGCTTGACTGGGGATTGATCGATCGGATTTCCACATGATCACCGCGCCGGGCTTGCCGGAGTCGGTGTCCGCGTGGTGCCACTCCGGAATGGCCCTGCTGAGTGGTCCGCGGCATGACCCACCGATCTTGCCTACTCGCAACATGATTGATGCGATTTCCCATCTTGCGGACGATGTCGCCGAGGCATTTGGACTCGCTGGCTCTCCGCTTCACATGCTCGCGGACAGGGCGGCATTGCTCGGATTGCGCCGTGGTGGCGCATGGTCCTGTGGGCGTGCCTGCCGCATCGTGCGGGCGGAGGATGGCTGGATCGCGGTCAATCTGGCGAGGCCCGACGATTTCGATCTCATTCCAGCATGGCTCGGCAGTCGGCCGAGCTGGCCGGCCGTGATGCGCACCATTGGCCGGCGTTGTGTCGCTGAATTGCTCGACGATGCATGGGAACTCGGCCTTGCCGTGTCTGGCGTCAATGAAGCGCCGACGCAGACGCAATGTCCGGCAGAACGTGGCGTCAATCGCGTGTTCTTTGCCAAGCCGGGAGGCCACCGTGACTGTGCGCACGATCCGCCATTGATCATCGATCTATCCTCCCTCTGGGCAGGCCCGCTTTGTGGCAGCCTGCTGGCACAGGCCGGTGCGCGCGTTGTAAAAATCGAAAGTGAACGCAGGCCTGATCCTATCCGAGAGACTTGTCCGCCGCATTTCGATTTGCTGAATGGCGGGAAGGAATCGGTGGTGCTCGATCTCCAGAGCGCTGCGGGGCGGAGGCAATTACTGGCATTGGTCGCGAGCGCGGATGCCGTCATCACCAGCGCCAGGCCCCGCGCATTGGCGCAGCTCGGGCTGGCACCGGAGGTTCTGTTCGCACGGAAGGAGTCACTGACTTGGGTGGCGATCACCGGTCATGGCTGGAGTGGCGACCAAGCCAATCGCATCGGCTTTGGCGACGATGCGGCCATCGCCGGAGGGCTTATGATCGTAATGCCTGATGGATCGCCCGGATTTCTCGGCGATGCCATTGCTGATCCTCTCTCCGGCCTGACTGCCGCTTTGGGTGCGCTGGATGCAATCCGCAAAGGTGGCGGCGTGCTGCTGGATGTTGGTATGTCGCGCGTATCCCGATTCCTTGCGCAAGCAGGAGATCCCACACCAGACTATGCGATTATGAAATCAGGCCGACACTGGACTGCGACGAATGGTCTATCAACGCAGCGACTGTCGCATCCTGTTGCTCCGCGCGCGACGATGGCAGCGCGGCCTCTCGGTGCTGACACCGCATCGGTATTGGCGGGCTTGTCGTGACCGGCGCTCTGCTCATTCGCAATGCGGAGATTAACGGTTTCGGGCGGCGTGATCTGCTCATCAGCGCTGGCCGGATTGCCGCGATCGGCTCTGGCCTGCGCGCTGGCAATGTCGAGGAGATCGATGCGGAGGGCGGTGCCTTGTTACCTGGCCTGCATGATCACCATATCCATCTGCTCGCGCTTGCCGCCGAGGCGGAGTCGCTCTCCCTCGGGCCGGCCGCATCGCTTTCGACAGCTCAATTCACCGCCCTGCTGGTAGATGCGGCGACGAGGTCCGGTCCAGAGGGCTGGGTCAGAGTGACGAATTATGACGAGAGCTTTGCCGGCCTTCTCGACCGCTGGCGGATCGATGCCATTATTCCCGATAGGCCAGTCCGCATCCAGCATCGCACCGGGGCACTCTGGGTATTGAACTCGCGTGGTCTGTTGGAAATTCTCGCGGCAGGATCAGATGCCATTCCGGATTGCGTAGAGCGGAACGCAGCCGGCGAGTTGACAGGGCGCATCTGGCGCGGTGATATCTGGCTGCGGGAGAGACTGCCTATCCGTCCGCCCAATCTGCGCGACGTTGGTGCCGCTCTGTGCCGATCGGGGATTACTGCAGTCACCGATACCAGTGCGTCGACAACGCAGGTCCAGGCGAACCTTCTCGCGACCGCGGTGCGGTCGGGTGCGTTGCCACAACGGCTGACGCTCATGAGTGCCGGACCTCTCGACGCCACCGAGGACAGTGCGTACCGGGTTGGCGCTGTGAAATTTTTGCTCGATGACGCCGATCTGCCGGATATCGAAGAGGTCTGCGCCAAGGTCGGCGATGCACGTAGGCAGGGCCGAGCTGTGGCCTTTCATTGTGTCACGACAACGCAACTTGCTTTTGTGCTAGCTGTCTTTGGAACGACTGGAGCCGAACCTGGCGACCGGATCGAACATGGTGCAGTCATCCTGGCCGAGACCATAGCGGAACTGGCGCGGTTGGGAGTGACCATTGTCACTCAGCCAGGTTTCGTTCATGGCCGCGGGAACCGCTATCTTCGGGAAATGGAGCCACAGGAGCTTTCCTCCGCGTGGCGATGCGGGTCCCTGTTACGGGCGGGTGTGCCGGTTCTGGCTGGCTCCGATGCGCCCTATGGAAGCCCCGATCCATGGCGGGGTATGGCGAGCGCGGTCACACGCCGCACGGCATCAGGAGCAGAGTTCGGCGCGGATGAACGTATCACGCCGGCCCGCGCGTTGCGCCTCTATTCTGGCGGCAAGAAGCTGGCGGTAGGTCAGCGAGCGGACCTATGCCTGTTGCCGCTGCCAATTCGTCTGGCGCTGTCGCGACTACCTGAGAATTTAGTCGCCGCGACCATCATCGGCGGCAGGATTGTCTACCGCGTGGAAGATTAGCCCGCTCCGGGAGGTCTCGCCTGGAGCGGGCTGATTGTTCAGTACTTGAACGGCTTTCCCGGATTCGGCGGTGGTGACAAGTCGGCCGAATGCATCTTCACCTGATCGACAACCTTGATGCCGGCGTCGTCATCGCTCGGCACCACCTTGGCGGCATTGATATCGGCCAGGAGAAGGTGATCTTCCTTACGATACTTGAAGACGCCCTTGACGGTCTGGAACGGTGTGGTTTCCATGATGCGAATGAT
>CANJOG010000121.1 GCA_947475475.1 Acetobacteraceae bacterium | reverse complement strand
AGCTGCGGGCGCGCATCGAACAGGCCATCGGCAAGCTCAAGCGGTTCAAACGCGTCGCCATGCGGTGCGAAAAAACCGACATCAGCTACTCAGCCATCATCAGTTTCGCGTGCGCGCTGATGCTGGTTAAATCTGTCCACACAGCCTAGAGCATTCCCAGTCGGAACTGAATGTCGTCGATAGTGCCCCGCTTTGCCCGCCTGAGGGCGTGTCTCCATCCCAGCAGCGCCGGGGCGGGCATGCTGGCGATTTTTTGCATGGCTGGCCACCCAATCCCCAAGGGGGTGGCTTGATCTGAGTCAACGAAGGCTCGTTCCCCGCGCGCATTGTTAACGCGTCGCCAGGACGCACAGCCCTGAGCGGTCCTGGGAGCCGGTTATATGCAAGCCGGGAGCCCCCAGGCTTCGACGACACGTATGACGGGGACGACGATGAACAAGTTTCTGCTTTTAGGTACTGCCGCGATGGCGATCGCCGTCTCCGGCTTGGCTCTGCCGGGGCGCGCCGATGCCCAGGAAGCGAATGCCGGCAAATCGGCTGGCTCCTTCATGGTGCGCGCTCGCGTGATTGGAGTGCTTCCTGAAAACTCCGGCAGCTCCACCTCGGTGGGTGGTCACGTTGGTGCCACCAACGCGGTGACCCCCGAACTCGATTTCTCCTACTTCTTTACGCCAAATATCGCGGCGGACTTGATCTTGGCGACGACCCAGCACACGATCAGTGCGAAGGATCTGCCGGGCAAGGTGAATGTCGGCAAGACCTGGGTGCTGCCGCCCACCGTGACGCTGCAGTATCACTTCATGCCAAAGGAGCGTTTCAGCCCCTATGTCGGCGCTGGCCTCAATGCCACGTTCTTCTATAGCGAAAAGGCATCTGCGCCGTTCACGAGTCTCAGCCTGACGCCGGCGCTCGGCTTCGCTCTGCAAGCCGGCTTTGACTACAATATCAGCGGGAACTGGTACGCCAACGTCGATGTGAAGCAAATCTTCCTGCACACGAAGGCCAAGATCAGCGGTGGCGCGGTGACGGCCAAGACTTGGCTGAACCCGCTCGTGGTTGGCGCGGGCCTTGGCTACAAGTTCTGATACTTAAGCGCTGTTGCGCCAGGGCAGGGGTTTGCCCTGGTGCGCAGCGCCGCGCTTGAGTGTTCACCTGTTGGGCCATGTTGAGCGGACCTGCTTTCAGTGACACTCCATGAGCGGACAGGCGCGGGTCACAGCCGGCACCGAGCTCGATGTGATCGCTTGCTGACGCCCGTAGCCCGTTGTCTGGGCCGGCTCTGGCCTGCTGGGCGCAGGCTGAACCCCTCCCCCGATCGCAATCCAATATTAACCGCAGCGTGTTTGACTGCCCCAAACGCCGCCCATGCCTCTGTCGGGTTGCGGCGAATCGCAATTGTGCCTCTTATTGAGGAAGGGCAGGTTATCATGCGGCAGTCCGTGCTTCGGTCGGGATCAATCCTGCCATTCGCCGGGGCAAGAGGCGCTGGCGCAGCACAAGATCGCGGAGCATGGGTGCAAACGAACCTCGATGAGGCCATCTCCGCGATTTACGAAGCGGCAACCGGTGAAAATAGCTGGTCGCCGGCTGCTGCGGTGATCGCCGCAACGACTGGAGCTGCCGGTGTGCTGTTGTCGCGGCAGGAAGGCATCGCGCGCGAGCCAGTGATCGTCGCCACCCATGCATGGAAAGGGCGACCAGGACAATTGCCTGCGGCACTGCCTCCTCCTGGCGAGATGCGCCGATGGACAATGTCGCAAAGCAATGGCGGCATGATTGGGGGCTTGGGTCTCGGCTTTGGCGGGGCTGACGGTCAGTCTGGCTGTCTTCTGCTGACGGAAGATTCGGCAAATCTGGTCAATGAGGGTTCGGCGCTTGCGCTTGCCCCGCATCTGCGGCGGGCCGCCCAGATTGCCGCGCATGGGGCCGGGATCAATTCCGATATTGCAGCATTTTCCTACGCTCTGGATTGCCTGACCGTGCCGGCCTTCGTGCTCAGCGGCAATTGTGACGTACGGTGTATGAACCGGGCAGGCGCGCGCCTCGCCCAGCGTGGGCCGGCCATCTCGATCAAGGATGGAAAATTCGCAGCCCGGCGCCGGCATGAAAACGTGACGATGCGGAAGATCATGGCGGACGTCGCGGAAGCTGGTGCTGGAGCGCACAAGATCGTCAATCTGCGCAGCCGTCAGGGCAGCCCGGTCATTTCGGTGGTAATCGCGCGGATCGCGAACGCAGCTGAGACCACTCTGCTGGTCCTGGTCAGTGATCTGATGTCGCGCCGGCGGTTCAACCTGTCCTTCTGCGCGACGCAATTCGGCCTGACCCCGGCTGAAACCCGGGTTGCCGCGGCAATCGCCGAGGGCTCGACGTTGAACGAGATCGCTGAGTCGACCAAATGCGCGATCGGCACTGTGCGCGTGCATCTACGCCGAATCATGGCCAAGACCGGCGCACATTCGCAGGCTCAGCTCGTTGGGTTGCTCTTCCAGAGTCTTGGCATGTTCGAATTGCCGGAACCAATTCCGGCCTGACGGGTCGGTGGGCGAGACTTGGCCGATGGAGCTACTGAATCGGCTCGTCGGGTGACACGCCCCAGATCTCACTGCGTCGCAGCCAACCGCGATGGTCTGCCACCTGCACCTGGCACCAGGCGACATTCGCCTCGCATTGCCGTACTCGTCCCTGCACGCCTGGCTTGAGCAGCGCCACGGTGGATGAGGAGGCGTCGGCCGATCGACGCAGGGCGCGTTCCCCGCCAGTGACGATGAAGCTGCGGCGGCCGGCCAATGTTGCTTGATGGACCCAGCCCTTATTGCCCTCCGGGTCCGCGATCAGGCGCCAGAGGCCGAGTTCGCGCTCGATCTGCACCGGCAGGTCACGGCGCTTATAGACCCATTCGATAGGAAACCGTGTTCCCGGCCCGGCGCGCATGTTCACCTCGTCGGAGCGCAGCGAGGCGAAGCGCGGCAGGGGAAGGTTTGTGACGGAGCCCTTGGTCGGGTCCGTGCTGCGAATGTCCTTGCCAGAGTCCACCTTCTCATCGGTTTCCGGCTTGGAGGCAGTGCCTGCGACCGCTCCTGCCGCGACGGCGCCGGCTGCCACCCCAGCGGCGGCCTTGGCGCCCGGCTTCGTGCCCGGCTTCGTGCCCGCCTGGGACTGTTTGGGATCGGCGGGCTTTGCGGGGGACTTCACCTCAGCCGGTTTATGGGCAGGAGCCACTTTCGGACCGTGGACAACCGGGATACGCGGCACAGCGGTCAGGGCGGAACCGGCGGGATGAGTGGCGCTGGGCTGGCCGGTTGCCGGTTTCGCGGCATCTGCCTTGGCCGGAAGTTGCAGCGTGCCGGTCGGCAAAGGTGACTTGGTGGCCGTCGCAGGCGCCGGCTGGCCCTGGGCGGGAAAGATCGCTGTGCCGGCCGACAGTGCTGCCGCCAGTGCAACCGCGCGCCACCGTCGGCGTGCCCCGCAATTCCGCGTCGTGGCTTGCGGCATCATCGACATCTCTGGCCCCAACTGCTTCATGGACCCTGCCTTTTTCACGGAAGATGCGTGCCAAGCCCCCCGGTTCGGGTCAAGTGCCCGATAGGCGGCGCAGTCACGCGGAGAGCGGTGGAGTCATGCCCGGGCGCGCCCGCTTGCGTCGAGGATATCGTGGAACAGGCCAGCCCCCCGATGCAAAGGCTTGAGATTGCAGGCAGGGACCGCTAACCCTGCGCCGGTTTTTCACGCCCGCGGCACCCAATGTTGGGCGGCCGTCACGGGCAGGTCAGGAGCAGGATCGATGGGCTACAGGGTTGCGGTCGTTGGCGCCACCGGAGCGGTGGGCCGCGAAATGCTGAAAACCCTCGTCGAGCGTAATTTCCCGGTCAGCGAAGTGGCGGCCTTGGCGTCGGCGCGGTCGACGGGTCAGGAAGTCTCCTTCGGCGACAAGAAAGTCTTGAAGGTCCAGAATCTCGACCATTTCGATTTCACGGGATGGGATATTGGCCTGTTCAGCCCCGGCGCCTCGATTTCCGCCATCCATGCGCCGCGCGCGGCTGCTCAGGGTTGCGTGGTGATCGACAATACCAGCCAGTTCCGCATGGAGCACGACATCCCGCTGGTGGTCCCGGAAGTGAACCCGCAGGCCATCGCCAAGTTCGCCAAGCGCGGCATCATCGCCAATCCGAACTGCTCGACCATCCAGATGGTGGTGGCGCTCAAGCCGCTGCACGATCTCTACAAGATCAAGCGCGTGGTGGTGTCGACCTACCAGTCCGTCTCCGGCGCCGGCAAGGAAGGCATGGACGAGCTGTTCTCGCAGACCAAGGCGAGCTTCGTGCATGATCCGATCAAGCCGGAGCAGTTCACCAAGCCGATCGCCTTCAACGTCATTCCCCATATCGACAAGTTCATGGACGATGGCGCCACCAAGGAAGAGTGGAAGATGGTGGTCGAGACCAAGAAGATTCTCGATCCGGATATCTCGGTGATCGCCACCTGCGTGCGCGTGCCGGTGTTCATCGGCCATTCCGAGGCCGTCTACATCGAGTGCGAGCGCCCGGTGAATGTGGAAGAGGCACGCGCGGCACTCCGCCGTGCGCCTGGCATCACTGTGCTCGATACGCGCGAGGATGGTGGCTACATGACCCCGCTCGAATGTGTGGGCGAGGACGCCACCTATGTCAGCCGCTTGCGCCGTGACCCGACCGTGCCGAACGGCCTGGCCTTCTGGTGCGTCTCCGACAATCTCCGCAAGGGCGCTGCGCTGAACGCGGTACAGATCGCCGAGAGCCTGATCGAGCAGAAGCTGCTGCCGCGCGACCAGAAAGCTGCCTGATCTCTCTTAGTCTGTGTATTCTGGAGCCGGCCTGAAGCGCCTTCGCAGCGCTCTCAGGCCGGTTTCGATTCGGGCCGGCAGTCTCGGGCGCTGATAGAGCAGATACTGGATGTCCGGCCCCCTTGTGCCGAGACTGGCCTTGTAGCGATTCTCGCCGGCCATGAAGTCATAGGTGCGGCTGCCGCGCGCCAGATGGTCCTCAATGGCGAGCGTATGGGCCACCATGCCGGGCTTGAGCTTGGCATCGTCCTCGCGCACCAGGCCGCTCTGGTAGAACAGCGCCTCTCCGCGCCAGAGGAAATTGTAAATATAGGCGATGGCCCGCGCGCCGCTGTCCAGGCGGAGCAGCTCGATGCTGCCATCCTCGAAGCCACGCGCGCAGAGAATGTCGTGGAAGCGGGTGAAGAAGGGCCAGCCATAGGAGCCACGGTCGCCGCGGGCGATCCAGGTGGCCTGGTGCAGTTCACGCAACCCGGCCACGAACTCCTGCTGTTCTTCCGGGTTCCGTGCCCGGCGCAACCGCAACTCCCCCTGCGCTTCATAGAGCCGGGCCGAGCGGCGAATCTGCTGGCGGGTATTGGCTGAGAGCGTGTCCAGATAATTCCGCCCCGATGCCCGCAGCGCGTCGAGATCGATCCGGTAGGATGGGCGTCGGCCGGGCCTGCTGACCAGCCAGCCCTGCGAGTCGGGCTCCTGGCCCGACGCAATCCCGCGCAGATGCAGTTCACCGAGCCGCTTGCCAGCCAAGCGCGGCCCGCCGAGCAGGAATGACATCGCGGCATGATCCGTTTCGGCGGCGCCGTCACGGTCGATCAGAAATCCGTTGTACTCGATGGTGATAATGTCGATCGCATGGATGCCGGTGCCATTGAGAAAGGCGGCGTCGGCGAAAAAGGGCGGCTCGCGCCGGCGGAAGGGCGTGAGTGTCGCCAGCAAAACGATCGTGGAATTCCGCCGCCCTATCAGCACTGGCGGCGTCTGGCCGAGCGCCTCGATCCAGGCGCCGATCCAGTGCCAGCTCTGAAAGAAGGAGCAATCGGCGCGCGCCTGCAGGTCGCGCCAGGCGTCTTGGAGCCAGGAGCGATCCGGCTGGGAGATGATTTCGAAGCGCATCGCTTCCGTAGATCAGAAACCAGGGGCGCGGAAAACCGGGAATTCGCTGCGTTGACCACCCAAGGGCAGGGCGGTAAGGAACTTCGCTTATCGGTGGCCTCAGTCAAGCCGCCTCGCCCATTCCGGAGCATGACGGGATAATGAAGGATGTTCGCGAAGCGCTGATGGTGGCGCGCAGCAGCGATGGCCGGCTGGTCAAGCGGCCGCTATCGCCCCATTTGCAGGTCTATAAGCCTCAGATCACAACCACGCTGTCGATTCTGCACCGTGTCACGGGCGTTGCCCTGTCGGTTGGCGCGCTGCTCCTGGTCTGGTGGCTGGTGGCCGCCGCGACCTCGCCGGCTGCGTTTGACCGGGTGCAGGGCTTCATCGGCTCCTGGTTCGGCATCCTGCTGATGCTGGGCTGGACCTTTGCACTCTTCTACCACCTGTTTGCCGGAATCCGGCACCTGGCCTGGGACATGGGCT
>CANJOG010000120.1 GCA_947475475.1 Acetobacteraceae bacterium | reverse complement strand
GGCGGATCGCGGTCGGCTCGGCATACCAGGCTGGATCGCGGTTGGCCGCTGCCTGAACAGAGATAATGGATTCTCCAGCATGGATCTGAGCGCCCGCCAGTTCGAAATCCCGCGTCGCCCGCCGGCTGCGATAATGCACGGGCCCATAGAGGCGCAGCACTTCTTCGACGAAATTCCGCACTGCCGGGTCTCCGCCCGCGACGAGCTGTTCACGCAGTCCTGGCGTCGTCAACATCAAATAGGAGGCGCTGGCGATTGTATGCGCGGTCGTTTCAGCGCCGGCGAAGAGCATGTGGCGCGCCTGGCTCAGCACGTCGTCAATATCCCAGTCCGGGAGCAGCGACGCCCCATCGCGCCACATGCGGCTGATCATGTCATCGCCCGTCCCATCGCGCCGCGCCTCCGCGAATGGACGCAAGATCTCATGCAGTTTCAGCGTCGCGTCCTTGGCGCGGGCGATGTGTTCTGGGTCTCCAATGATCGCGTAGTTGAAGAAATCCTCCAGCGGCTTCATCGCGGCGAAGACATTCGCTATCCACTGGTCATCCTCCCAGGGCAGGCCAAGCACAACAGCGATGGCGCGGATCGGCAACTGGCTTGCAAAATCCTTCACCAACTCAGCTGAACCACGCGCCGCAAACCGATCCAGCAGCCGGTGAACGGTTGGCCGGATACCGGCAACGCGCATCGGTTCCAGGGCCGGAATGGTGAATTGCCGCAGCCACCAGGCATGCACCCGCCGGTGTTCATCGCCGGTGAGCAACTTGAGGCTGCGCTTGCCTTGGATCAGCACAGCATCGTCACCAAGATCGGAAATCCAGAAACGGATATCCTTGAGATCACGCTTCATCAGATCACGGCAGGCTGCGGCGGAAACCACGAGCCAGGTTTGCAGCGTCTCGTCCCACAGCACGGGAGCCGTCTCGCGCATCGCGTCATAGCCTGTGTAGGGATCGTCCGACCTGACTTGCTTCAGCGAAAACGGACAGACAGGCCGATTGATGTCGTTCATAGCGCCTTCTCCCGGGCCCCAACCTTTTGATCGGGTCTAGTATGGCCGGTGTGGTATGCGTGGGCAACGTCGCAATCACTTGGCGGGTTGGACCTTGGCCATCTACCGCCTGCACGGCACAGACCCGATGCGTCTGCGCGCGTAATCAGATTCGCATGATGCGCCATGGCTAATCTGTGATAATTTCCTAATCGAAATAGAAATGGCCGACGATGTTATCGTATGCGGCGAAGACCCGGTTGGAGTACCGTGTTTCGCGCATGAACTGCCAGACGTTTTCGACGATACCTTCGAACCATGGCCTGGCTGGAAGGTATGGGACTGGACGAGCGACTGCGCGTCTGCGCGTCTGCGGCGACAATATCACCACCATCGACGTGATGACTGAATGATGTGTGGGGCCCGCTTTTCGCCAGTCTCCGCGATTCGGCGAACGGCGCCAAATCCGGCATCGACCGTTAACGCAAAGCCTGCACACGAGAGCAACTCTTGTGCAGCACACCAAGGCGGCGAGGCAGATGGCCGGTTAACTCGTTATGGGCCGAATTCAATGTCTAAGCGCAGGTTCGACGCCATTTTGCCGAGATTGTAGCCTAGAGTAGCGATTTCGCAGCCCCGCCGCCACTTGCGAGCGGATTGCGTCTATCCGCTCGCGAGCACATCAAGCTGGTATCCTATCTCCGCGACCACTCACCCAGCCTCGCATGTTCAGTATAAGACGATCCATGCGCCCTTGCCTTTCCTACTGACAGGCCAGGCACTCTTCATAATTGGTGCTGTTGGCGCTGGCGGCGACCAGGGGCAGTTGGCGGTCATCATTCGCCAGCGGATTCATCAGGATTTCGCTCGGCCGGACGGCTTTTTCGCTGACATTGTCGGCGCGCTGGATCGACAGGCTGCGGCAATAATAGAGCGACTTCACGCCGCGCTTCCACGCCATCATGTGAATCTGATGCAGGTCGCGCTTATTGACGTTGGCCGGCAGGAAAATGTTCACCGACTGGCTCTGACAGATGAATTCGGTGCGGTCAGCGGCGTGTTCGACCACCCAGCGCTGATCGAGTTCGAAGGCGGTCTTATAGACAGCCTTTTCCTGATCGGTGAGGAAGTCGAGGTGCTGGACGCTGCCTTTGCTGAGCGTGATGGACGACCAGATTTCGTCATTATCCTGGCCGCGTTCAGCGAGCAGGATTTGCAGATGCCGGTTGCGCACGGTGAAGCTGCCGGAGAGCGTCTTTTGCAGGAACACATTAGCCGCGATCGGCTCGATGCCGGGGCTGGCATTGCCGGCGATGATCGAGATCGAGGCGGTGGGCGCGATGGCCATCTTGTTCGAGAAGCGCTCCATGATGCCGTAATCGGCGGCATCCGGGCAGGGGCCGCGCTCGACGGCCAGCTTGCGCGAGGCGGCATCGGCCTGGGTGCGGATGTGCTTGAACATCCGGCGGTTCCACACCTTGGCGATGACACTCTCGAAGGGAACGCTGAGTGCCTGCAGGAAGGAGTGGAAGCCCATGACGCCGAGGCCGACCGAGCGCTCGCGCATGGCGGCATATTTCGCGCGTTCCATGCCTGCCGGCGCGCGCTCGATGAAATCGGAGAGCACATTGTCGAGGAAGCGCATCACATCCTCGATGAAGGTCGGGTGATCCTTCCATTCCTCCCAGGTTTCCAGATTGACGCTGGAGAGGCAGCACACCGCGGTGCGGTCGCGGCCATACTGGTCGCGGCCGGTCGGCAGGGTGATCTCAGAACAGAGATTGGAGGTCTTCACTTCCAGGCCGGCGAGCTTCTGATGCTCGGGGCGCGCATTGTTCACATGGTCGGAGAAGACGAGGTACGGCTCGCCGGTCTCGATACGGGCGGTGAGGATGCGGACCCACAGCGCGCGGGCGGAAATCTTGCGCACCACGGAGCCGTCCTTGGGCGAGACGAGCGCCCATTCCTCATCAGCCTGCACGGCGCGCATGAACGCGTCCGAAACCAGCAGGCCGTGATGCAGGTTGAGCGCCTTGCGGTTCGGATCGCCGCCGGTGGGGCGGCGGATTTCGACGAATTCCTCGATTTCCGGATGCCAGACCGGCAGATACACAGCGGCCGAGCCGCGGCGCAGGCTACCCTGGGAGATGGCGAGCGTCAGGCTGTCCATCACGCGGATAAAGGGGATGACGCCGGAGGTCTTGCCATTCTGGCCGACTTTTTCGCCGATCGAACGCAGATTGCCCCAGTACGAGCCAATGCCGCCGCCCTTCGACGCCAGCCAGACATTCTCGTTCCACAGGCCGACAATGCCATCGAGACTGTCCGACGCCTCGTTCAGGAAGCAGGAAATCGGCAGGCCGCGCTGGGTGCCGCCATTGGACAACACCGGGGTGGCCGGCATGAACCAGAGCTTGCTGATATAGTCATAGATGCGCTGGGCATGATGGATGTTGTCGCCGTAGTACGAGGCGACGCGGGCGAAAAGATCCTGGTAACCTTCGCCCGGTAGAAGATACCGGTCATCGAGGGTTGCCCGGCCAAAATCGGTCAGCAGCGCGTCACGGGAACGGTCCACCCGGACCTGGAAATGCCCTGGCAGCTGCACCGCATCGAGCATGGCGTTATCGCCGAATTCCATCTGGTCCATGCGTTCCTCGAACCCCCCATCGATCGGCCCGCAAGAAGGCGCGCCGGGGAGAAGATCTCCGGGCACCGTCATCGGACTGCCACAAGATATGGGGGAGAGGCCCCCTCATGCAACACAAGATGGGGGCTGGACAGCAATTCCAAAACCACGTCAGCCGGCCTCCAGAGCGAGTCGATGGCGAAATGCCGGGCACTGGCGCGGCCGCTCCAAAAAGAACCCGCGCCAGTGTGGCGGGGCTGCAACAGGAGGGGCGCATCAATGTTCGTGATTTGTTCGCATTTTTCAGCCCGGGAGTCGAGTCAGATCAACCGGAATCGACTGCTGCACCGCAGCGACTCTGAGTCGACGCGGCAGAAAGGGTTTCGATACCTTTGATCTGGCGTGATTCCCGCCACGCCCCTCCCCTAATCGGCCAGAAGCTCACCACGCGCCCTTGCCTGTGCGTCGGAAATCCCCGCCCCGGCAACCTCCTCATGATTGCCCCATTTCACCCCGTCCTCGGTCAGGATACTGGTCGGGCGCACCAGATAGGCGACCCGGCCGACGGCGAAATAGTTCTTCCAGTATTCCTCCAGATCGAGCCCGCCCTCCAGCGTCATGGCCGGGGATTCGGCGGCCAGATAGCGCAGCGCCTTGCGCTTGGACCGCTCAAAGCCGGGGTCTTCCACCACTTCGGCGATCCCCTGGATCACTACCCATTTCGGCGGATACTCATTGCTGAAGATCGTCACGCAGATGCGCGGATCGCGCGCCAGGCGTTTGACGATCATGCGCGTGCTGCGCATGGAGAGGAAAATGCTCTCGCCATCCCATTCATAGCCGAGCACGACGCCGACGGGCGCGCCGCTCTTTCTGAGTGTGGAAACCGAGGCAAAGCGCGTCTCGGCGAGAAAGGCGTCCAGCTCCGGCTTAGTCATCTCGTAGGGATTATCGGCCGCGCCTGTGACTTTGCTCATCTTGTTTCCTCTCATTCACCGCCGGCAGGCTGCACAAAGGCGCCAATCCGCACAATCCCGCGGGGCCTTCCATGCCGGCTTCTTGCGTGCGAGATTATACGCATAAATTTCGCGCCGGGGGCATAATCCGGCCTGCGAGGGGAGCTACAGATGGACCAGGCCGGATCGGAACTGTCCAACTTCATCAATGTGGAAGTGGCCCGCCATGGGCTCTCCGCCATCGCCGAGGAAATGGCGATCAGCCACGTCCGCGCCGCCTATTCGTCGGTGGTGCGCGACATGCTGGATTTCTCCACCGCGGTTTGTGACGGACAGGGCCGCGTCGTCGCCCAGGGTTTGTCGCTGGCGCTGCAACTCGGCGCCATTCCGCGCTTCATGCAATTGCTGACCGCCCATGTGGAGAAATTCGAGCCCGGCGATGTCTGGCTGGTCAACCATCCCTGGAAAGGCGGCGTGCATCTGCCGGATTTCTTCTTCGCCCGCCCGATCTTCATTGACGGGTATGAGGGGCCGGCCGGTTTTTCCGTCATCGTCAGCCATATGATCGATGTCGGCGGCCGCTTCCCCGGCGGCGTCTCGGTGCTGACCACCAGCATCTTCGAAGAGGGGCTGATCATCCCGCCCGTCCCGCTGGTGAAAAACGGCCTGCTGAACCAACCAGTGCTCGACATCATCGCGGCCAATTCGCGCCAGCCCGTCACCGTGGTGGGCGATATCCGCGCCGTGCAAGCCGGGCTGGAAACCGGCGCGCGGCAATTCCTCGCCCTTGCCGAGCGGATGGGCGGACAGGCGCTGCTGCGCGCCATCGACACGCTGCTGGTCACCACCGAGCGCGCCACCCGCGCGGCAATCGCCGCCCTGCCTGATGGCACCGCCCGCGCCGAGGACATCCTCGACCATGGCCGCCCAGAGATTGCCCAGCAGATCGTCTGCACCGTCACCAAGAAGGGCGACCGGCTGCATTTCGACTATACCGGCACCGCCCCCCAGCTCATGGCCGGCAATAACTGCAACTATTCGGACATGATCTCGGTCATCGCCTTCGCCACCCGCTCGGTGCTGACCGAGGATATTCCCGCCAATGACGGGTTCTATCGCTGCCTGGATTTCATCGCCCCCGAAGGCAGCCTGCTCAACGCGCAATTCCCCGCCGCCGTCTCCTCGCGCGGCTCCAGCATGTACCGTATCTGCGACGTGGCGATGAACGCGCTGGCCAAGCTGATGCCCGAGCGCGTGATCGCCACCCCCGGCGGCACAGGCGTCATCTTCATTTCCGGCACCTGGCCGGACGGCAAGCCCTTCCTCTTCCTCGACCTCGTGCTCTCCGGCTGGGGGGCGCGCGCCGATGGCGATGGCGCGGCCGGTCTGTCGCCGCCGCTGATGAACGCGGCCAACATCCCGGTCGAGGTGATCGAACAATCCATCCCCGTCCGCATCCATGAATTCGGCCTCGCCCCCAATACCGGCGGCGCCGGCGAGTTCATGGGCGCGCCCGGCGTCGTCCGCGACTACGAATTCCTCGCCGACGGCACCGAGGTGAATCTCCGCCTGGAACGCAATACCCATGCCCCGCTCGGCCTCGATGGCGGCGCGCCCGGTATGCTGGCAGAGGCGAAAATCCGCCGCGCCGGCGGCGACTGGGAGATTATCCCCGCCACCGGCCGCTACGTGCTGAACAAGGGCGACCGGCTGCGCGGACGCCTCTCGGGCAGCGGTGGGGTCGGCGATCCGGCCCGGCGTGACCCGGCAGCCAGCGCACGTGACCGCGCCTCCGGCCTGGTGACGGCATGAGCCTGGGTCTGATGAAGCCGGGTGCGCGCGTCG